>CANRVD010000006.1 GCA_947643145.1 uncultured bacterium
GACTTGACAATAAGGTATAATAAAGAGAATAAACATTCATGCGTTTGTCCTGTAATGGAAACTTTTCTTCTTGAAAAAACAAAAAAAACATGTTATATTAGGCATATAAAAGGAACAACCGCCCACAAGGTGGGTTGACCGAATATTGGAGTAGCAACGCCACCCTTTACCGCGTCAAAGCATGAGGGTGGTTTTGCTATGTATCACTAATGACTAATCAAATAAATGAATGTCAGTAATGCCATCTAAAATATTCCGAACTGCATCAGGTCATTAAAACTGAATTTGTTCTTCATAAGCATCACCCCCATTCTGTAAAAATGAGAGATCAGCCCACCCTGCAACACGATTGTCTCATGCATTAATAATATCACGTTCTTTTGGTTCTGACAACTTATATAACACTCATATAGACACTAAAGGTGCGTTGGCTGTGATGGATGCTGTTGTGTAATTTCATTACCAAGCATAAATTTATGAATGACATGGGCTACCCCATCTTCTTCATTGGATAATGTAATATAGTCCGCTGCTTCCTTTACCAGAGGCTGCGCATTTGCCATAGCAACTCCAAACCCGGCGGCTTTTATCATCGAGATATCATTATATCCGTCCCCACAGGCAATTGCATTATCCATTGATAATCCAAGAATTTCACATAACCTTTCCATAGAAGAAGCCTTGTCAACTCCCATCGGAAGCAGTTCAATGAAAAATGGCTCGGAGCGGTCAACATGAATACGATGTCCAAACTTTTCTTCAAACTTCTGCATGACTTCCTGTGCAGTCTCAGCCGGTGCCGTTCCAAGACATTTGTTTACTGAAACATTAAAATGAGCCATTGGTGTCTCATAGTGATGCAAATCCAAATGGGTAATAAATGCTTCTAACTCCATAAATTTATCATGATGCAGATTTGCCAAAATCCCCTTAGAATCATACGTCATCATTCCAATCCCAAGCTCGTCTGCCATTGCAAAAATCTCTGGTACAATATCATCAGGAAGCATCTGGTTATAAAGCACTTCTCCATCACTGCACCGGATAATCCGGCCGCCATTATACGAAAGAATATAACCACCATATTTTTCAAACTCCAGCTCTTCCGCAACTGGAAGCACTCCAGGTGTCGGCCTCCCGGAAGCCAGCACCACGATATGGCCCTGCTCCTGTATCGTTCTTATCGCCTGTCTGGTAGGCGGTGTAACCTTCTTTTCCTTATTCGTAAGTGTTCCGTCCAAATCCAAAACCAGTATTTTTTTCTCCATGATATCTAATAACCTTTCTTTCGCATCGATTATTTTCTACGCTACTATTCATCACTGTTCTAATCGTTCAACCATGAATAGTAACTATTTGATAGCAAACTGACTCATATATAAATCAGCATAAAAGCCCTTCTTCCCTAAAAGTTCTTCATGGCTGCCCTGCTCAATAATCTTTCCGTCCTTCATTACTAAAATAATATCTGCATTCTGAATCGTAGACAGGCGGTGTGCCACAATAAAACTCGTCCTGCCTTCCATCAACTTCTGAAAAGCGCTCTGAATCTGCATTTCCGTACGGGTATCAATAGATGACGTCGCTTCATCCAAAATCAAAATAGACGGCCTGCACAAAATCACGCGGGCGATACACAGAAGCTGGCGCTGCCCCTGCGACAGATTTTCACCATTCTCCTTAATCACCGTATCATATCCCTGTGGAAGACGTTTGATAAAGCTATGTGCATGGGATAACTTTGCCGCCTCAATCGCTTCTTCTCTGGATGCGTCTTTTCGTCCAAACAAAATATTTTCTAAAATAGTCCCATCCTTCAGCCACGTCTCCTGAAGCACCATTCCATAGTGGCTCCGCAGATTTTCTCTGGATAAATCCCTGATATCAATACCATCCATTTTAATCGCACCATTATATACATCATAAAAGCGCATAATCAGGTTAATAATTGTGGTCTTTCCACAGCCTGTAGGCCCGACAATTGCAACCCGCTGCCCCGGTTTTACCAACAGGTTCAGATTCTGAATCAAAGGTTTATCTTCTACATAGGAAAAATATACCTGCTCCAAATCCATTTCACCGGATGCTGTTTCAATCTTCTTTTTCACAGGACTTTGTTCTGTTTCCTCCTGCTCCTCCATCAGTTCGAAGATACGCCCCGCACAGGTTATTGCATTCTGTAGCTCTGTTATAACACCTGAAATTTCATTAAAAGGCTTTGTGTACTGATTTGCATAGCTGAGAAAACGTGACAGCTTTCCTATACTCAGATAGTCATTCAGTGCAAAAAATGCACCTGTAATTCCTACTCCCGCATAGACCAGATTATTGACAAAACGGGTTGCTGGATTTGTAATTGAAGAGAAAAACGTTGCCCTCAGGGAATATCCCTCCAGTCGTCCATTGATTTCCTCAAAGCGTTTCAATGCTTTCTTTTCATAGCCATACGCCTGTACTACCTGCTGGCTGCCTATCATTTCATCAATTAGCCCTGTCTGCTCCCCCCTTGCTTCTGACTGCTTATGAAACATGGAATGTGTCTTTTTGGCAATAAAAGCTGCCACAAATAACGAAAGTGGTGTAACAAGCACAACAACCAGTGTTATCCAGACATTGGTATAAAGCATGAAAAACAGCGTACCGATTATCGTAAGCACCCCGGTAAATGCCTGTGTAAATCCCATCAGCAAACCATCTGCAAACTGGTCTACATCTGCAATCATACGGCTCACAACCTCTCCTGTAGAATGCATATCCAGATATTTTAGCGGAAGCTTTTGCAGTTTTTTGAAGGCATCCCTCCTGATGTCGCGCACCACCAGATACGTAATCCGGTTATTTGCCACATTCATTAGCCATTGGGCAATTCCCGTCACTGCAATAATAACTGTCATTTGGGCTAACAGCTTCTTTAGCAATTCAAAATCTACGCGCCCCTTTTCTATCATTGCATCCACAGCATCTCCGGTAAGAATCGGCAAGTACAGGGTGAGGACTACTGCAATTGCCGCAAAAAGCAGGGAAAAGGCCATCAGCCACCAATAATGCTTAATATACAGCAATACCTTATGAATGATTTCTTTCTGTCCTAACACAGTACAGTCCCCCCTTTCTGCGCTTCCTTTTCATTTTGATACTGGGAATAATGAATTTCTGCATATACTTCACAACTTTTCAGCAGTTCATCATGCGTTCCCATTCCAATCACCTCTCCATCCTCCAAGACAATAATTTTATCTGCATGGCGGATAGAGGAAGTCCTTTGGGAAACCATAAAAATTGTCGGATGATAAGATAAATTTTTCAGCCCACTCCGAAGTCTGGCATCTGTCGCATAGTCAAGGGCAGAGGTACTATCGTCAAAAATCAGGATTTCCGGTTTGCGGACAAGTGCCCGCGCAATCGTCAGACGCTGTCTCTGCCCACCTGATAAATTCCTGCCCCCCTGCTCAACAAAGGAATCTATCCCATTCTCCTTTTTCTCCACAAACTCCATAGACTGTGAGATTTCCAAGGCTTCTTTCAATTCCTCTTCCGTAGCATTTTCATTGCCCCAAAGCAGATTTTCCCGTATGCTTCCTTTGAAAAGAACTGCTTTTTGCATTACAATCCCAATCCGGCTTCTGAGGGCTTCTAATGAATAATCACGAACATCCTGCCCGTCTACTTTGACACATCCCTGTGTCACGTCATAAAATCTGGGAATCAGATTTACTAATGTACTTTTTCCAGAACCGGTACCTCCAATAATCCCAATCGTCTCGCCCGGATTTGCCGTAAAATCCACTCCGGAAACTGATGGCTCCAATGCCCCTTTATAAGACATTGAGGCATTTTCAAATACTACTTTTCCACCCGCCTTTTCTACAAATTGATTATGAAGTTCCAAAGAAGATTTCACTTCCATAACACTCTCCACGCGCGCAGCACAGGCCAAAGCCTTATTTGACAGTACAATGGTATTTGCAAGCTTGATTAGCTCCACTAAAATCTGAGAAAGATAGTTAATCAGCGCAATCACATCTCCAGAAGTCAGGGAACCAGCATTAATTTGGTTTCCGCTTGTCCAAAGTAAAACCACCAAAGCAACATTAATCATAACATATGTCACAGGATTCGTCAGTGCGGAAATCTTTCCGACGAAAAGCTGTGATTTTGTTAAAAATTCATTATCCTCGCAAAACTGCGCTTCCTCTTCCTTCTCCCGGTGAAAAGCACGTATGACACGAACACCTGTCAGGTTTTCACGGGTACTCCCAAGTACTGTATCCAGCGCTCCCTGCACCTTTTTATATAGCGGCATGCTGATTGCCATAATGCCAAAGATAACGACTGCAAGCAGCGGAATCACGACAACAAATACCAGAGCCGCCTGTACATCAATAAAAAATGCCATAATCATTGCACCAAATACAATAAAAGGCGAGCGCAGGAACAGCCGAAGCGCCATATTTACCCCAGACTGTACCTGATTAATATCACTTGTCATACGAGTAATTAACGTTGACGTCCCTATCTCATCAATCTCTGCAAAGGATAAGGATTCAATATGCCCAAACAGTGCAAAACGCAGCTTTGCAGCAAACCCCACTGCCGCTTTCGCTGCAAAATACTGCGCTGTGATGGAACAGACCAATCCCACCACTGCCAGCAGAATCAGTACCAGACCATACCGCATGATATATCCCCTGTCCTGTCCTCCAATTCCATTATCAATAATCGCCGCTGTCACCAAGGGCACCGTCAAATCAAATCCAGCCTCCAACAGCTTAAAAAGCGGTCCAAGCACACACTCTTTCTTATAATCCTTCATATAGATTAATAAGCTCTTCATTTTCTATTCCTATCTCCATTTCTTTCAATTTTTACCATATAAAAAGGGCACAGACTTCGCTTGTGCCCTAACAAAAATACTGAAGCATTTTTGTTGACATCCCGCCACATATTGAGAACTTTCCTATCCCATAAAAACATATAACATTCTACCACATCCATTAAGTATAGAAAATAGGATTTGCCATATTTTCCATTTTTATTTATACTATAAGTTATTAATCACAGGCTTTAAGCAGCGATTTGTGCTGCGGTTTTCGCATGATTTTTGCGAAAATGCTTAGGAATACGGGGAGTGCCTGTGAATCACAAACACGGACATAATGTGAAATGCATGGAGTGTCTGTGAAACCGTAAACATTAAGGAGAAATATTATGGACAAGTTTGAATTGATTGCTCCCTGCCATTTTGGGCTGGAAGCTGTGCTAAAAAAAGAAATCCAGCAACTGGGATATGGGATTATTAAGGTAGAGGATGGCAAAATCACCTTTTGCGGTGACAGTGATGCTATCTGCCGTGCAAATATCTTTTTACGGACAACGGAACGAATCCTGTTAAAAACAGGCAGTTTCCGCGCCACTACTTTTGATGAGCTTTTTGAAGGAACGAAAGCAATTCCCTGGGAAAATTATATTCCTGCAAATGGAAAATTCTGGGTAACAAAAGCTACTTCTATTAAAAGCAAGCTTTTCAGCCCATCTGACATCCAGTCTATTATGAAAAAAGCTATGGTAGAGCGGCTGAAAGCCAAATATAACCAAAACTGGTTTGAAGAAGATGGCGCCCAGTTTCCGGTAAGAGTTACGATTATGAAAGATGAAGTTGTTGTGGGACTGGACACCTCCGGTGATTCCCTGCATAAACGCGGCTACCGGCAGGCTACCGTAAAAGCCCCTATTACCGAAACTCTGGCGGCTGCTCTGCTTTTACTTACTCCCTGGAACAAAGAGCGCATTCTGGTCGACCCGTTCTGTGGCAGCGGAACCTTTCCGATTGAAGCTGCTATGATTGGAGCCAATATTGCTCCTGGCATGAACCGCTCCTTTACCAGCGAAGCATGGACGCACTTAATCCCTAAAAAAGCTTGGTACGATGCCATTACGGAGGCAGAGGATTTAATACTCCGTGGCTGTGATATGGATATTCAGGGATATGATATCAGCAATAGTGCCATCAAAGCCGCAATGGAAAATGCACGTATGGCAGAAACAGACCACCTCATACACTTTCAGCAGCGTCCACTCAAAGACTTAAGCCATCGAAAGAAATACGGCTTTATCATAACAAATCCCCCGTATGGATGCAGACTGGACGAGCCGGAAGATATGCCTGCGCTTTACCGGGAAATCGGTGAAGTATATCAAAAACTGGACAGCTGGTCTATGTACTTGATTACCGCCTATGAAGATGCACAGCGTTACATCGGCAGAAAAGCAGATCGAAATAGAAAGATATATAACGGAATGATGAAAACTTATTTCTATCAGTTTATGGGACCAAAGCCTCCAAAGCAAAACAAAAAGGTTTAAAATTCCATGACAAACAAAAAAGAGACCTAAAACGTTATAACTACACAGCGTTTCGCGGTCTCCTTTTTCTATATATGTATTGTTATAAAATCTCATCTGACATAGCATATAAAAACTCTACAATCTGCCGGATATTTCCTAAAGTATCCCGTTGATACACAGTCTCTTTCTCCAGTTCATGTGTTACATTATTCACCTGAAAAGCAGTATCCAACAAATTCTGCAGCAGTTTTTTAATCATCTCAATCAGGCAATCTTTGTCTGCTTCTGTATAATTATCCATTTCATTTACATATTGCCTGATTTCATTGATACCAGCTACCAGCTTATCCGTAATATTGATTGCGTCCAAAGACATTTGTTCCAGGGAATCTAAGGAATTTTCCATACGCTGTATGACAACTCCTGTTGTCTGTTCTGTCTCTCTTAGTCCCAAACTATAACACCCCCAATAACTCGTGAATTGTATGGATGCCTATTAACTGCATTCCATTCAGCATCTCTTGTGAAATTTCCAACTGCTTTTTATTTACCTCCGGCAAAATACAGCGCCTAAACCCCAGCTTAGCTGCTTCTAACACTCTCTGCTCGGCCATGTTGACAGCTCTGACTTCTCCTACCAAACCCACCTCACCAAAACAAATCGTTCTGCTATCAAGTGCCAAATTTCTATAACTGGATAAAATTGCTGCAATAATTCCTAAATCCAACGCCGGTTCATTAATTCTCATCCCTCCGGCAACATTAATATAGGCATCACAGTCCCCCAGCCGTATTCCCAACCGTTTCTCGATTACTGCCATCAATAAATTAACACGATTATAATCGGTTCCTGCTGCCGTCCGCCGCGGCATGTTAAAATTTGTCTGGCAGACAAGCGCCTGTACCTCTATCAGAATAGGACGGGTTCCCTCCATAGAACAGGCAACAACAGAACCCGGTTCATTTTCCGGCTTTCCCTGCAGCATATACTCCGACGGATTCGCAACCTCTGCCAAACCGCTCCCACGCATTTCAAAAACCCCAATTTCATTCGTGGAACCAAAACGGTTTTTAACACCTCGTAAAAAACGATAAGACGCACTCCCATCCCCTTCAAAATAAAGAACAGTATCTACCATATGTTCTAATACTCTTGGTCCTGCTACCACACCTTCCTTGGTAACATGCCCAACCACAAAAACGGATATTGCCAAATCCTTAGCCAGACGCATCAACACTCCTGTCGTCTCCCTCACCTGACTGATACTTCCTGGTGCAGAACCTATCTCTTCCCGGTACATAGTCTGTATCGAATCAATAATAACTACATCCGGTTTCTGACTTTCCACTATTTCTGCAACAATATCCAAATCTGTTTCACTTAACAGCAAGAGTTCATTTTTAAAGTCTCCTAAACGGTCAGCCCTCATTTTTATCTGCTTTACAGACTCCTCACCGGAAACATAGAGGACATTTTTACCCATTGCCGCCAAATGTTTGCACATCTGTAAAAGCAGGGTTGATTTACCGATTCCCGGGTCACCGCCAACCAGCACTAAGGAACCTGTGACGATTCCGCCGCCCAGCACCCGGTCAAACTCACCAATTCCGGTCAGGGTACGTTCTTCCTCTGTAACGCTGATTTCTGAAAGTCTGGATGGTTTTCTCTCCCGAATTCCCACCCTTTCTTTTCCTGTTGTAGTTTTGATTACCGGTTCTTCCACAAAAGTGTTCCATTCCCTGCAGCCCGGACACTGTCCAAGCCATTTCACACTTTCAAATCCACATTCCTTGCAGAAGAAAACGGTTTTATTTTTTCCTTTCGCCATACACTACAGCTTTACAATACGAATCTGGGATGCCTGCGATGGATTGATTTCAATGCTGAGAACCAGCTTACCACCCAGATTGGTCTTCATCTTCCCAATATTCGTGCCATCTACAAATACTTTGTATTCTACACCCGCTTCCAATTCCAGAGTAATGGAAGCATCCTCCCAGCCTTCCACCGTAAATACCGTTTCATCCTCTGTCGCCTTAAAACCGTTAACCACAGTTCCTGGTACAGATTCGTACACGAACAAACCATTTTTTTCAAGCTTTGTAATCTCTTTGAATGTTTTGACCTTATACAAATCGCCTTCAAATTCAAAGTCGGACAGTTTCTGCTTCGTATCAAACTCATAATTGCCAAAACTTAATGTCCCATCGTTTTCCTTACGGATTAATTCTTTAATAACTGCCATGATTCCTTCCTCCTGTGTTTTTTATTATATTAACAGCCGTTTCCATAAAGAGTGCAGGACTGTGCTGGTGCGCTTTGCGTACCGCTGCATGTCAAGAACTTCCTTTAAAGTAAAAAACAGCCGCAGTTCTTACGTTCCTTCTATATAAAATTTATGAAAATTATACCACATTTTTGACAGATTTGCTAGTACAACGTAAACGTAATTTTCTCATCCTCAAATCCAACTGCAACCTTTTCTCCCATCCTGATTTCCCCGGAAAGAACTCTGTCTGCAAGCTCATCTTCTATCTTCGTCTGAATACTGCGGCGGATTGGGCGTGCCCCATAATCCTTATCAAAACCGCTCTTTGCCAGATATTCTACCGCTTCCTTCGAAACATCCAGTGTAATGCCCATCTGTGCTTCCAGCCGTTTGTTCAGCGCAGCAATCATAATCTTTACAATTTCCTGAATATTTTCCTGTGACAGAGTATGGAATACAAGCATTTCATCAATTCTGTTGATAAATTCCGGCTTGAAAATTTTCTTTACCTCCTCCAGTACATCTTCCTTCATCTTCTTGTAATCAGCCTCTGCATCCTCCTTTGTGCCAAATCCCAAATGCTTTGGCGAAATAATCTGCTGTGCCCCGGCATTAGAAGTCATGATAATAATCGTATTTTTAAAGCTGACCTTTCTGCCCTGGGCATCTGTCACATGGCCGTCTTCCAAAATCTGAAGCAAAATATTAAATACATCAAGATGTGCCTTCTCAATTTCATCAAACAAAATAACAGAATATGGATGGCGTCTTACCTTTTCACTGAGCTGTCCACCGTCCTCATAACCTACATATCCCGGTGGAGAACCAATCATCTTGGATACACTGTGCTTCTCCATATATTCTGACATATCAACACGTATAATCTCATTTTCCTGCCCAAATACAGCCTCCGCAAGCGCTTTGGAAAGTTCTGTCTTTCCCACACCAGTCGGACCAAGGAACAGAAACGAGCCAATTGGACGGTTCGGGTCTTTCAACCCCACCCTTCCGCGGCGCACTGCCTTTGCCACTGCCGAAACAGCTTCATCCTGCCCGATTACACGCTTATGCAATTCTTCCTCCAAAAGGCGCAGTCTCTCCGACTCTTCCTCCTGCAGCTTCTGCACCGGAATTTTCGTCCAATCCGCAATTACACCGGCTACATCGGCTTCTGTAACTGTAATTTCCCCGCTCCCACGACTGTTTTCCATCTCTTTCTTTAACTTCTCAAGCTTCTTCCTGCATTCCGTCTGCCGTTTTTTCAACTCACCTGCAAGAGCAAAATCCTCCTGGCAGATTGCATCCTCTTTCTGCTTCTCATATGCAGCCAGCTCTGTCTCCAAGCCGCGCAGTTCTGGAGATGGCAGGTACAGACTAAGACCAGCCCTTGCTGCCGCCTCATCAATCGCGTCTATCGCTTTATCCGGCAGAAAACGGTCATTTACATAGCGTACCGACATTTTTACCGCCGCTGTGATTGCATCATCGGTAATATTCACATGATGGTGCTCCTCATAACATCCACGAAGCCCCCGAAGAATCTCCATTGTCTCCTCTTCATCCGGCTCTTCCACCAGAACCGGCTGGAATCTTCGCTCCAATGCAGCGTCCTTCTCAATATACTTCCGGTATTCCTCTCTGGTTGTTGCACCAATAATCTGAATCTCACCTCTTGCCAGTGCCGGTTTCAAAATATTGGCAGCATCAATCGCGCCTTCTGCACCTCCTGCACCAATAATCGTATGGATTTCATCAATAAAAAGCAGAATATTGCCTGACTGGCTCACCTCACGAAGAGAACGCTTAATACGTTCCTCAAATTCACCACGGTACTTGGAGCCTGCCACCATACCAGACAAATCCAGCACTAAAACTCTCTTTTCCTGTAAATTTCCCGGAATATCCCCCTGTATAATCTTCTGTGCCAGTCCTTCTACCACAGCCGTTTTTCCTACGCCGGGTTCACCAATCAGACATGGATTGTTCTTGGTGCGCCTGCTTAAAATCTGCACAAGGCGTCTCGTCTCGCTCTCCCTGCCAATAACTGGGTCAAGTCTGCCTTCCTTTGCCAAAGCAGTCAGATCCCTGCTATACTGGTCAAGCATCGGTGTATTTGACTTCCCCTTACGTCCTTTCTGCATCATATATTCATTTTTTGCAGCAGTCATGTCCTGACCAGTTGCCGTCAGCAAATCCACATACAGCTTTTGTACATTGATTCCCTTTGTATTCAGAAGACGAACGGCAATACACTCATGTTCTTTTAACAAAGCAATTAATATATGCTCTGTCCCTGCACTGGTGGTTCCCAGACGCTCTGCCTCAATCGGCGCATTATCAATAATTTTCTGCGCTCTTGGCGTCATCTCTGCGCGTTCTGCTACCAGCGTATTCGAATCCGTTGACAAATTATCTTCAATCAAATCTACAATTTTGTCATAGGAAACTCCATTTTCTTTTAAGACTTCGCTGGCAACTCCCTTTGTAATAAGCAGTGCCAGAAGCAAATGCTCTGTTCCCACAAAATTATGCCCTAAAGAAGCCGCCTGCTTCCTTGCACTGTCAAATACCTTCTGGGCGTTTTTGGTATAACGTTTCTGCATTCTTTTCTATCCTCCATAAATATATTATAAATATCCTAAAAAAGCGTTCTTCTTCCTTTCGAGTAGTTTCCTATCAGTTAAAAAAGGGACTGCCAGCGCATTCCCCTGGCAAAAAGCTTCGTTTTTTGTTGGCATGACACCAAATACTGAAACCTTTCCTCATAAATTGATAAATGCTACAATGGGAAAAACGCTGGTTTTGCTTTCTTCTTAAGAATGACTTAGTTTCACTTGGACAGTGTTTTCTACCGCCTTATTGGAACTTCATTCTTTATCTGCGGCGTGAATGAAATGCTATCGAAATCAGAATCAACAATAACAATCCACAAAAAGCTGCCATAATTCCAATGACATATTTAAGACTTTGAATCATCCGCTCCTCTGCTGTTGTACTTTTTACAGACTCCCCATTCATACTCCGATACCATGCTTTTACCTTCTCATATGGCATCAACTGCCCTTCCTCCAAATCATACAAATACAGTTCTTCCTTCTTACCCTTCCCATAGATTAACACAAAACTGTTTTCTACGCCACTTTCTAAAACATATGTTGTGATTTTCTTTTCACCAATCTTAGTTTCCTCCTCTACAAAGCCCTCTGGAATTATCTCCTCATCTGCAGATTCCAGTACTTCTATTTCCGTATCTCCAATTAAATACAACTTCCCCTTCTTCTTCACGGCTGTTACATAACTTCCTGAACTTCCGTCCGTACGCTGGATATTCAGCGATAGTCTGTATACCGACTTCTTTCCATCAGTCCCTTTGACAACAACCTTAATAATATTCTTTCCCTGCTTTAGATTTTTATTGCCTTTTATTGTCACATTTGCCAGACTGTCTTTTGTTTCGTATGATATCGCAAGTGACTTGTCGTCTGTTGTCGCAATTGCACTGTATTTTTTGATTTTGGGTGAAAAATCCGGTGCAAATTCAATACCATCTACCGAAAGCTTCCTTAACAGATTTGAACCCGGTACATCCTTTGCATTTGGAGTCGGTGCAGCGGAAGGCTGTACCGTTGCCTGCTCTGGCGGCACCTGTGTAGCCTGCGGCTCTGCAGCTTCCGGCTCTTTTGTTCCTTCCGGCATCTTCGTCGCCTCCGGTTTCTGCTCTGCTGCCTTTTTTCCTTTTACCAATATATTTAATGCATTGAAAGAAACAGACATTTCTGACGAACTGTCATCATCCATGTAAACATGATACGGTTTTTTCAATGAAATAGAAGCACTTCCTGTCTGCCTTGCAGTAAATTTGACAGAATACGTTATTTTATATGCACTGCTTGTCCTGTTTGTATCATTAATTCTGAACGTATCGTCATTTCCATGCGTTACGCTGCCACCTGTCTCAAAACGCAGCACTCTGCTGT
Source organism: uncultured bacterium (assembly GCA_947643145.1). Classification (GTDB taxonomy): domain Bacteria; phylum Bacillota; class Clostridia; order Lachnospirales; family Lachnospiraceae; genus Butyribacter. The sequence continues at coordinate 12,593 of CANRVD010000006.1, forward strand.
TATAGGTAAAATGACCTTCAAAACCTTTGATTGCGTCACTGGAGCTTACTGTAATCACCACATAAATGGTATCTCCTTTTGTAACTGTATTGCTTCTCGTAGAAATTCTAATCGTAGCTCCTGCCGCTCTGGCATTTCTGCTTTCCGGCAATATAAGAACACAGAAAAAACAGACAAGCAGAACTCGAAAAAGCATACTGCCCACCCTGTAAATATAACCGGATGTCATACTCTTTTGTCTTATTCTGTCTGTCTGTTTCATTTTCAGCCTCCATACTACGATTATTTTCTTGTAATCTTAATTTTATAATCTCTTGTTTTACCGCTTTCTGAAGTTACGGTAACGGTATAAGTCTTTGTACCAACACTTAAATTTTTTGTACCGGTTCCTGTAACTTTTGCAGAAGATGCTACTGTTGTGGCATTGATTTTGACAGAAGTAACATTATTCGGTACGGTAAGGGTATACGTCTTACTTCCATCATCTCCCAGTACAAATTTAGAATCAAATGTATAGTCTTTTACCTTTAAGGTTTTTAAATAATTATTCGGATTCTTCCCACCGGAAGGAACACTGCATGCTGTCTCCGGCATATTCTCATATACCGGAATGGAGAATACCATAGGCATTTCTTCCTTCTGGGTACTATATGCAGTATTTGTTTTTGTTGCCTCGCTGTTAGGCGCTTCAACATTTGCCATATACTGATGGTTATAACGGTTTTTCGGCGTAACATTAAATTTTTGCAGATACAGTGTATTCTGTCCTACATTAATGTAATTTTTGCCAATGTAAGCAGCCCCGCCCACAATTGATTTGTATGGGTCGGTCCATGGCCTTGAGTAAGTAGTTCCTGAGCTTGCCCAGCTTAAACCGTTAGCAATGGCTCCGCCTGCTACTGTACTGTTGTTGGCTCCAATGTTATAAAAATTATAAATCCCCTCATAACCTGCAACCTTACCAGAAACAGAACTGCTCATTAATGACTGACTTATAACTACTTCCTGCTTTACTCTGGAAGCCAAATGATACGGGCTTACTTTAGAAGTTGAAGCTGCATTGAGGAAAGCAGTGGAATACTTCATACTCTTAGATTCCCCGGAATCATCCTTATACGTAAATGTTTTATTATACATCGGAGTGTTATTTAATATTTTTTCCACACCTTCTTTTGTATGATATTCCTTCTGGTATTCCAGATTCTCAAACTGGAAGATTCCACGTTCGTCTAAGAAATTTCGTGGATCCATATAATACTTTACGGCCTTTTTCGATGCCGTAACCCAAGTCGTTCCATCATATGGAATAAACTTGTCCGTTTTCCAGTCGTAAGCACCTTCCTCTGTTGATTTCCACGCATAGGACTTATTGACACTCAAAAGGTTAAGTCCTACCACGCTTTCCTTCTTAATTACAGTGCTCCATTTAAGACCAGTCTTATATGGAGAAAATGTCCAGTTTGGATATTTTTTATGTAATGCCAGAAGGCTTGATACATACGACTTTGGAAAGCCATCTGCTATCAGCTTCTCTTTATACTCTGTATCCGACAAATCAGAATCCGGGGGCGCTGTCGGTTTTGGCGTTGCCGTAGGCTTTTCTGTTGGTTCCGCTGTTTCAGAAGGTTTTGCTGCCGCTGTCGGTTTTGGCGTTGCCGTCGCCTTAACGGCCTCTTCCTTGACAATCTGCAAATAAACATATTGTTCCGGTAAATATCCTTTAACGGTTGCATTATTATACTTCATCCTAACTGAAAAATAAGACTTTCCAGATACCTCCGACTGTCCAAGAATCGTCATCTGCCTTCCATTTTTTAATGATACCTTCTTACCACCGACAGTCATAACTGTACTTTTCCCTGCCGTCTTTAACAGCGAAACACCAGAGGATGCTTTCAGTATGCCCGGAAGCCCTTTTTCACAGACCAAGGTTACATTGCTGGCCGGAAGATAGCCTTTATAGGTTTTCGATGCATATGAAAAAGAAATATAATACCATTTTGTATCTTTTACAAGACTTTCTGAAAGAACCCGGACCTTTTGGGCTTTTTTCAGGGAAATCTGCTCCGAACCTGCTTTTACGGCAGCAGCACTTGCTGAAGCCGACTTTCTTATTTTAACAGAAGACACATTAATATTACCAGTTATTTTTGTACTGACACTTCCCGTTTGCACCTTAATGTAATCTGCCGATACATAACCAACAATATTCTTGCCATTTTGCTTAAATTTAACATGATACCACTTTCCATTCTTTCCGGTAATCGTCACCTTAACACCATCAGAAAGTGTTACCTTTGTTCCACCTGATGAAACTACTTCATAAGTAGTTCCCGGTCCTGACCTGACATTCAAAACACCTTCTACCTGAACCGTCCCTATAGCTGCAGCTTCTATGTCTTCCTGTCTTGCCTTTGTTATCAAGAAAAAAGACAGAGCCAGAATAAAAACTACCGCTGTGCCCAAAATTCCTTTTTTCTTTTCCTTCATCCAAACACACTCCTATCTTAAAAATCTTGTTAATTCTTCCGTTGTAAAATAATAGTGGGAACCACAAAAATCGCAGTTGACCTCTATTGTCTCCCCATCATCTATCATTTCCTGCAAATCATTTCTTCCAATGCTTGCAACCGCTTTTGAAACCCGTTCCTTGGAACAGTCACAGAAATATTTCGTCGGTATCCTGTCCAAAATCTCCACTTCCACATCCGCCATTAAATAATGAATGATATCTTCCGGCGACATTCCCTGATCCTGCAAATCCGTTACAGAATGAATCTGGCGTAAGGAAGCTTCCACCTTGTCAATCACGGCATCCTCAGCAAAAGGCATTACCTGAATAATAAAACCGCCTGCATGCCTAACGTAATTTTCTTTATCCAGTAATACACCCAGCCCAACGGAAGATGGTACCTGTTCAGATATAGCATAATAATATGTCAAATCCTCGGCAATTTCGCCGGAAACCAAATGTGTCTGCCCATTATATGGCTCTTTCAGCCCTATATCGCGTATTACATTCAGAAATCCCGGTCCCAATGCTCCTGAAACATCTAATTTCCCCTTTGCGTTTGGCGGCAAAATCACGACAGGCTGTTTGACATATCCTTTCACATTTGCACTTGAGTCCGCTGTTACCGTAATTCCACCAATCGGGCCACCACACTGGATTTGCAGTGTTAATACATCTTTTTCCCCCTTCATCATGCTCCCCATCATGCTGCCAGCCGTCAGAAGTCTTCCCAAAGCAGCCGTTGCCACAGGGCTTGTCCCATGAATTTTTCTTGCTTCCTCTACCAAATCCCTTGTTGTTGCTGCAAATATGCGTAACTGGTGATTTGCGGCTGTTGCCCTGACTATATAATCCTGACTCATATATTCCCTCATTTCTGCGCTGTTATTTGCTGCATAAAAAGAACAAAAGTTCTTGCAATGTTTGTGTCACAGCGCAGACACAAACTTGCCGAGTGAAAAATTCATTTTTCACTCTTCCTCCCCGCAATAGAAATTACACTTCGTGTCATTTCTATTTTCAACCTTTTCTAATTTAATTCTTAGTAGCTATAAAATATACTCTCTCACTCTGCCCAGAAGGCTTCTCAAATGTAAGCGCTTCATACACCTCAACCTTTGAAAACCCCTGCTGCTTCAAGCAATTCACAACCATATCAGGCGAATATGCCTTCTGACAGTGCAGTTCATCCGTACGTACAAACAAATCTCTTTCATCATCTGCCAGTTCATACACTGTCAGATGATATTCATTCTTTTTTTCCTCTTCATGATATATATTTTCCCAAATATAACTGGCATTTTCCCTATTATCTGCAATCGTCTGGTTTCCTAAAACCTCACGGTAAAAATATTCTGTCTTCATATCAAATAAAAAGATTCCATCCTCTTCTAAATATGCGTTCACACGCTCAAAAACCTGCGCTAAATCCTCTTCCTCGCAGATATAATTCATACCATCACATATACAGACCATTGCCTTCACCGGTCCGGCTAATTCCAGTTTCCGAATATCCTGTTGCACAAAAAATGCTTTATCATCACATTTTTCCCTGGCAGCCATCAGCATTTCTTCTGACAAATCAATGCCTGTCACTTGATAACCTGCATCTGCCAGCCGCCATGTTATCTCTCCCGTCCCACATGCCAAATCGACTACTGCTCCATCCCGTATCCCCTGCCGTTCCAATATTTTTTTAATATACGAAAACCAGTCGTCATATGGAATATCATCCATAAACAAATCATAGACTGCGGCAAATCCGCCATAAATATTATATTCCTCTGTTCTTTCCATTCCTGTAAATCTCCACAAAATCCAAAACATTCCTAAGCAGTTAATTTAAGGCCCGATTCATGTTATGAGAATCATCGTTTCTGCACTCTGGCATGGTAACGCACTTTATCCTCATACATTTTTTCATCTGCCGCCTTTATAAAGTCATCCAAAGTAATTTGCTCGTTTGGCACACCGATAATACACCCAATACTGGAGCTCACTTTGTATGGCTTTCCTGAAATAGAATTAAAGGCATCAAGAGATTCCTCAACTCTTTTACGGAACAAAGCCTCGTCTTCTTTTGATTCTACCCTTCCGGCAGCAACAAATTCATCCCCGCCAAATCTTGCACAGGTAAAATCTTTAAAAGCAGCCTCCGAAAGTGCCTTTCCTACAGCAGAAATGGCGATATCCCCATCTGCGTGCCCATAGGTATCATTAATCGGCTTCAACCCGTTCAAGTCCGCAGATACCACCATTAACAACCCCTCTTCCTCCATACACCTGCAATAAACATTTGCCAGCCGTTGATAAAAACCACGCCTGTTCAATAAACCTGTCATCGGGTCATGGATGTATTTCATCTCCAGATTATCAATAATCGTCTTCTGCCTTTTGTGAATCCTTGTCGTCTCCAAAGCATTACTGATATTCATGAAAAACTGATATTCATAAATCATATTCATTTGTTCCGGGTGATAAACAAGCGCCACATACCCAATGGTATGCTCCAATACATGCAGCGGAAGAAACATAATATTATTATCGGCAGCAAGCACTTCTTCTAAATTCGGCACAAATGTTTCTGTATTAAAATCCGTTATTCCAAGCCATTCCCCATTGCTTTTTGACAGCATCACATTCATCGTAGAAGAATAGTGCATCCGGTTCATATTAGATTCCTCTATAATATCAGAAATCGCCTCTTTCTGAACCAGGAAATCATCTACAATACAAAGCCAGAATTTATCAGAAAAAAAATTATCGGAATATTTTACCAGATTATCAAAAACATCCTGAAAAGAATCATTATCCGTTAAATCTGCTGCCATCGCAATCTGGTTTCTGTTAAACCGGTCATAATCATCCAGACGGTCATAAAGCTTTCTGGTCAAGTCGTTATTATATTGCTTTATATCATTCAGATTACAGCCACAGGAACTTCCAATCATAGGTACTGCATCCACATAAAAACGGCTCTCCAGCTTTTTCCCTGCAAGACAGTCTAACACAATTTGAAATGCATACTGTATTGCTTTCCGGTAATCATTTCTTGCCGTCGTAATCTTTGGCAGATGCTCCTGACCTTCTAAAATACCATCAAACCCGGTAACAGCAACATCCTCCGGCACACGATAGCCTGCTTCAGCCAGACATTTAATAGCCGCAATCGCCATAGAATCATTTGCACAGACAATAGCATCGGGAAAAGGCAAATCGCTTTTGATAAAATCTTTCACCACCTGTTTCGTAGGCTCTCCCCAAAAATTTCCATAACCAATACGTTCTTCTTCTATCGGAATATTGTATTTTATTAACATCTCCTTGTATGCCTGTATTCTTTCATCTGAGAAGGCATTTTCTTTCCAGCCTGCAATAAAATTAATTCTCTGACAGTGATGCTGTTCAATCAAATGTGCCACCATCTCTTTCATCGCGTTGGCATACTGGAAATTAATATTATAGCAGTCTTCCATAAAATGGTCTATCGAAACAGCAGGAACATGATTTGCCTTTGCTTCCTCTACGATTTTTCTACGAACCTTATCATTCTGAATCGTTTCTGCCAGCAAAATAACACCATCTATCAGGCGATAGTTAATTAAATGAAAAATGTTGCTTTCTCCGATATCATGTTTTTCAAACTCATACAACGAACTAAATGAATTAAAAAATAACAGCTTAATTCCGAACTCATCTGCCATAGAATGCATTGCCTTAAATAACTCTTCATTATAATCGCCATTCATCCCGGCAGCACAGACTGCTACACATTTTGTATTATCATTAAGCAAAAATAGTTCCTCCCCCTAAGCATACTTTACTAATTTATAGTATACTTTATCCTTGTCATATCTTCAAGATTTTTCTTTTCAAGCGCTAATATAGTTACTGCTCACTCTGTGCCAAGCAGCCTAATATAACCTCATAATTTCATTTTTCGAACGTACGTGCTTGTTTTATTTTATAAATCGTGTTAGTATAAGGAAAACCAAAAACATGATATTGAAAGAAAGGTTGGTACACTGATGAACAAGCATGAAGAGGCGAAAAAATATATCCGTATACGAGGTGCGCAGGAGCACAATCTAAAAAATGTCAATTTGGATATCCCCCGGGAGGCTTTTGTTGTGCTTACGGGGCTGAGTGGTTCAGGTAAATCTTCTCTGGCCTTCGATACCATTTACGCTGAAGGCCAGAGGCGTTATATGGAGTCCTTATCTTCTTATGCGCGTATGTTTTTAGGCCGTATGGAAAAGCCCAACGTAGAAAGTATCGAAGGACTTTCCCCTGCCATTTCTATTGACCAGAAGTCGACAAACCGCAACCCGCGTTCCACTGTCGGTACCGTTACGGAAATTTATGATTACTTCCGCCTCCTTTTTGCCCGTATCGGTATTCCTCACTGCCCAAAGTGCGGCAAGGAAATCAAGAAACAGACGGTTGACCAGATGGTTGATGAAATCATGGGACTTGAGGCAGGTACAAAGCTGCAGCTTTTAGCTCCTGTTGTCAGAGGGCGTAAGGGCGAGCATGTGAAAGTATTTGAATCTGCCCGCAAGAGTGGTTATGTCCGTGTGGTAGTTGACGGCCACCTTTATGATTTGTCCGAAGAAATCAAACTGGAAAAGAACAAAAAGCATAACATAGAAATTATGGTAGACCGTCTGGTTGTCAGAGAAGGCATCCAAAAGCGCCTTGCTGATTCCATTGAAAATGTATTAAAGCTGTCTGACGGACTTATGACCGTTGAGATTCCACAGAAGGAAAAGATTAACTTCAGCCAGAGCTTTTCCTGCCCTGACTGCGGTGTCAGCATTGATGAAATTGAACCTAGAAATTTTTCTTTCAACAATCCTTTCGGTGCCTGTGAAACCTGCCACGGACTGGGCTTTAAGATGGAATTTTCAGAGGCTCTGATTGTACCGGATGAGACGCTTAGTATACCGGAAGGTGCACTTGCCGTTCCAGGCTGGCAGTCTGCCACAAACTCCACCAGCTACGGCCGCTCTATTCTAGATGCTATGGCAAAAGAATACGGCTTTGATTTAAATGTTCCATATCAGGAGTTATCCGATGAGGTAAAACATCTGATTATGCATGGTACAGATGGCAAAACCGTCCGTGTAAAATACACCGGGCAGCGTGGAACAGGTATTTATGACATTCCTTTTGAAGGCATTGTCCATAATGTGGAACGCCGCTACCGCGAGACAGCTTCTGATGTTGTCAAAAAAGAATATGAATCCTTTATGGAAATCATCCCATGTAAGAGCTGTAAAGGCAAACGGTTAAAGCCAGGCCCTCTCGCTGTAACAGTTGGTGAAAAGAATATTGCTGATGTCACAGAATTATCCATCTGTGATTTGGCAGACTATATGAATCATCTGGAGCTTACAAAGCGCCAGCTTGCTATTGGAGAACTGGTATTGAAGGAAATTAATGCACGTATTGGTTTTCTTATGGATGTAGGGCTTGACTATCTTTCCCTCGCCCGTAATGCCGGTTCTCTTTCCGGTGGAGAGGCACAGCGTATTCGCCTTGCCACACAGATTGGTTCCGGGCTGGTTGGCGTTGCCTATATTTTGGACGAGCCAAGTATCGGACTTCACCAGAGAGATAACGACAAGCTCCTGAATACCTTAATCCGTTTAAAGAATTTAGGCAATACATTAATTGTAGTTGAACACGACGAAGATACGATGCTGGCCGCAGATTATATTGTCGATATCGGCCCCGGTGCCGGAATTCATGGTGGTGAAGTAATTGCTGAAGGTACGGCAAAAGACATTATGAAGAATAAAAATTCCATTACCGGCGCTTACTTAAGCGGGCGCATCCAAATTCCGATTCCTAAGGAAAGACGAACGCCATCCGGCTTTATTACAGTAAAAGGCGCTGCTGAGAATAACCTTAAAAATGTTACCGTTGATTTTCCACTTGGTGTAATGACCTGTGTAACCGGTGTATCCGGCTCCGGCAAAAGCTCCCTTGTAAATGAAATCCTTTACAAGAGCCTTGCCAGAAACCTGAACCGGGCGCGCTGTATTCCCGGAAAGCACAAATGCATTACCGGATTAGAGCAGCTTGATAAGGTAATTGCCATTGACCAGTCACCAATCGGAAGAACTCCACGTTCCAACCCGGCTACCTACACAGGTGTCTTTGACTTGATCCGCGATTTATTTGCCGCTACTCCCGATGCCAAAGCAAGGGGATATAAAAAAGGCCGCTTCAGCTTCAATGCCAAAGGCGGACGCTGTGAAGCCTGCAACGGAGATGGTATCAATAAAATCGAAATGAACTTCCTGCCTGATATTTATATCCCTTGCGAGGTTTGCCATGGAAAGCGTTACAACCGTGAGACTCTTGAAGTTCAATATAAAGGTAAGACAATTGCCGATGTGCTGGATATGACAGTAGAAGAAGCCGTTCATTTCTTTGAACCGCTCCCTCGTATCCGCCGAAAAATCGAAACACTTCATGATGTTGGTCTTTCCTATATTAAGCTAGGACAACCTTCCACTACCCTGTCCGGCGGAGAAGCACAACGAATCAAGCTTGCAACAGAACTTAGTAAGCGCAGTACCGGAAAAACCGTTTATGTTCTGGATGAACCAACGACAGGCCTTCATTTTGCAGATGTTCATAAACTGATTGATATTCTGCACAGACTGGCAGAAGGCGGCAATACTGTTATTGTTATTGAACATAATCTGGATGTCATTAAAACAGCGGATTATATTATTGATATCGGCCCGGAAGGTGGTGACCGGGGCGGTACGATTGTTGCTACCGGCACCCCGGAAGAAATAGCAGGACACAAGGATTCTTATACCGGTATTTATATTAAAAAGATGCTGGATAAGGGAAAGGCTTAGAAATGTAAAGAGTCTAAATGTATCAAAAAACTTTAAAAACGCACCTGAAAATGGAGAAATGACATGAACGAAAAGAAATATTCTTTTTTTGCCATGCTGGGACGCATGAAATATATTGAGCGCTGGGCGCTGATGCGCAATTCCGTTAAGGAAAATATCAGTGAACACTCACTGGAGGTTGCAATCATTGCCCACGCCCTTGCAATTCTTGGAAATAAACGCCTGCAAAAGAATTACCAGCCGGAGCATGTTGCCATGTTTGGAATTTACCATGACTGTACAGAAATCATAACCGGTGACATGCCCACCCCGATTAAATATGAGAATCATGAAATCCAGTCTGCCTATAAACAGATTGAAAAAGCTGCAGCGTTTCGGCTGCTGAATATGCTGCCGGAAGATTTACGGGAAGAATACGAAATCTATTTTCTTGACACACCAAAGGACAAAGAAGCCCGCCTGCTAGTGAAAGCCGCCGACAAAATTTCAGCTTTAATCAAATGTATTGAAGAAGCCAAGACCGGCAATCAGGAATTTCGAAATGCAGAGTCAACCATACGCAATGCCATCAAGACCCTGCAATGCCCGGAAGCTGATATCTTTATGGAAGAATTCTTCCCTCTGTACTGCCTGACACTAGATGAATTAAACTATTAAAAGGTTTATTTTTGTATAGACTTCGTCAATTTAAACAGGCAAAAAAGCAATTCTTATTGGCGTTCCACTACATTTCGAGCAGTTTCCTATAAGGATGATGTTGGGGTCAAAAGGCCCATTTTTGTATATACTTCGTCAATTTGCACAAAAGAAAAAGATAATTAAGAAAGCAGAATAATAATTTTTATCTCAGGACTGTTCGAAGCCGTTGGTGCTTAAACAGCGTCGTTTGCTGTTTTATGCACCATTACGTGCTGAGTCAAGCGAAAGCGTGTCCTGAATGAAAATTATTATTCCGCTTTCTGCATTATTGTATCATTGTGCAAATTGACGAAGTAATATTAATCAACCAAGCAGTGCCTTATCATTGGCAAACTCTTCTCCGCTGATTTCTTCAAATTTCCGAAGCAAATCTTCTACCGTAAGCCGCTTCTTTTCTTCCCCCTTAATATCCAGAATCACACGCCCCTCATTCATCATAATCAGTCGGTTGCCATGTATAATTGCATCACGCATATTATGTGTAACCATCATAGCCGTCAGCTTATGGTCTTCAATAATATGATCCGACAATTCCAGCACCTTTGCGGCTGTCTTTGGGTCAAGCGCTGCCGTATGCTCATCCAGTAACAGAAGTTTTGGTTTCTTCAAAGTTGCCATGAGAAGCGTAAGCGCCTGCCTCTGTCCACCAGATAACAAGCCCACCTTTGAAGTCATACGGTCCTCCAGACCTAAATCCAAAGTTGCCAAAAGTTCACGGTATTCTTTCTTTTCCTTCTTGGTAATCCCCCATCGCAGCCCTCGAAACTGTCCTCTTCTCGCCGCGAGTGCAAGATTCTCCTGAATTTCCATTGTAGCCGTTGTTCCTGTCATCGGGTCCTGAAATACCCTTCCTAACACACTGGCTCTTTTATGCTCTGGAAGACCGGTAACATTCATACCATCAATGATAATAGCGCCCGAATCAACCGGCCATACACCGGCGATTGCATTTAATACGGTTGATTTACCGGCTCCGTTTCCGCCAATCACCGTCACAAAATCTCCAGCTTCCAGCTTCAGATTGACACCATTCAATGCCTTCTTTTCATTAATTGTACCAAGGTTAAATGTCTTGTAGACGTCAACTAATTCTAACATTACTGTGTACCTCCCTTCGCTGCTCTTCGGTATGAGTTCTTTGACTTCGCCCTCAGATAAGGAACTGCAAGGAAGACTGCAACTACAATTGCAGAGAATAATTTCAAATCAATGCTTGGCAATCCCAGCCAGCAGACAAAGTTAATAACAACATAATAAATAATGCTTCCAAATACAACAAAAAGAAGTCTGCCACAGAAATTTAATTTATTTCCAAAAATTGCTTCTCCCAGCACTTCACCAATAATAACAGACGCCAGGCCAATGACAATCGCACCACGTCCCATATTAACATCACAATTTCCCTGATACTGCGCTAACAATCCGCCTGCAAAACCAACAAGACCATTGGAAAATACAAGTGCGATTACCTTTGCCACAGAAGTATTAATTCCCTGTGCACGTGACATATTCGGATTACAGCCTGTTGCACGGATGGTAAAACCTCTTTCTGTACCAAAGAACCAATACAGTATTGCAATAATTGCAATCGTTATAATACCTGTCACCAGTATTGTCTTAGAAATATAACGAAGCGACACAAGTAAATTAAACTGGTCAACGCTGACCGCCTGGTTTGCTTTTCCTCCCGTAATATTAAGGTTAATCGAATACAAGGCAATCTGGGATAAGATACCAGCAAGAATATCCGGTATCCCAAAAATTGTATGTAATATTCCGGTAACAAACCCGGCCACCATTCCTGCTACAAATGCCATAGCTACTGCTATCACTGGTGGATATCCCGCCAGTATCAGCATAACAGTAACTGCTCCTCCGGTTGCCATCGTTCCATCAACCGTTAAATCTGCAAAATTCAAAATCTTATAAGTAAGATACACTCCTATCGCCATAATCCCCCAGATAAGCCCCTGCGAGATATTTCCCGGCAAAGCCCGAACCAGCGCCATTGGGTCATGGTTTCCTAAATACAGGCTTCCAAGGACGGGAAGTAAATTTAACATTGTTTCCTCCTTCTGCCGGCTTCCACCAGCTCTCTTTTTTTCAGTGCAGTTAAAATCAAATGATTTACTCTACCTGTTCATTAACAGGATACAGTAATCTCTGCATCTGCACATTAAACATATACCATTATACCTTAGCATACTGATAAATGCAATTATTCAAATCCTTTCCTGATTTCTGCTGCCAGTTCCTCAAGGTTTGACTCCTCTTTATGCTCTACCCACTTAATATGCACATTATCTCCTTCGTAACGCGGAATCAGATGAATGTGAAGATGAAATATTGTCTGTCCTGCCACTTTTCCATTATTTTGCAGTACATTGATTCCATCACAGTGAAGGACTTCCTTTAACACCTTACAGCACTTTTTCGCCACCAGAAGTATCTTCTGACAGTACTCGTCAGGAAGCTCTAACAGGTTCTTTGCATGTGTCTTTGGCAGGATAATACAGTGTCCTTTCGAAGCAGGACTTAAATCCATAACCACCTTAAAATCATCATCTTCATAAATTGAATTGGTTGGAATCTGTCCCCCTGCAAGTTTACAAAAAATACATTCCTCATCAAATATTTTTTCCATCATAATCTCCTTTCATTGTTTCTTGATTTGCTTATTATATCCAATATCTGCTTCTCGCATTCGCTGCCGTACACTACATGACCATAGCATCCGAACGTTCCGTGCTGAATGCATATATTAACGCTTTCGGAAGCGGAACATCATATCAAAGGTATGAAGTACACGGAAATTTCCTTTTGCTGTAAGGTCTCCTGCCATAAAGGAAGCCTGTAGTGGCATTTCTCCATATATCACCTTTTCTATTACCTGCTTGGTTGACTTGATTGCCACATCAACGGAATCTTTTTCTCCGTAATAGCAGTTCAGCTCTTCGCCGTCAACTTCAATAATCAACTGCTTTTCAAAGCCCTTAATCGCCCACGAAAATGTCAGTGCCATATTGGGAATTGGATTGAATACCCTCCGGAAATCCTCCAGATACGGCTCCGTTTCCTCTGCCTCTATGACTGTTGCAGACTCTGAACTGTCCCCCATCATCTGCTTAAACATCTGCGTCAGTTCCTGAATATCCTCTTTCTGCTGTTTGACATAAGAATCATTTGAAACATACACAGAAAGCTGTTCACTCTCCTGCGGGGTCAGATTAATTGTCTTTGGGCGCAGCACCTTCTCCCTTACTGCAAGACTGCTTGAAGGGAAGGAATTTAGTTTTTTGGAAAATGCCCGGTAAAAATCCTCTGTCTTTTTTTCCACCAGATATCCATACTCTGAACTGGTTTCAAATGTCACCGGGTCATTAACATAGGCGCAGATACCGTCACATGGAATCCCGCCTAACATCTCCCATGCCTTTATCATTGTAAACTGTGCATCCTTTTCGCCATATGTGGTAGAAACCACAACCGGCATCATATATAATGTCTTAATCCTCTCCTTATCTCCATATAAGAAACAGGAATCCAAAAACTGCCACAGCAGTCCGCCAATTCCCATCCATTCCACAGAAGCTGCCAAAATTACAGCATCTGCCTCTTTCAGTGTCTTTGGAAGAATGGAAATTCCCCTTTTGTCCTCATACAAATTATACTTCTTTACCTTGATATTTAACTCATCCAGAACTGACATTATCTTATTCATTACAAAAATAGTCGGATCATCAATCAGACCTCTTCCACCATAGTAGATATTTACTTTCATCGTCATCTCCACTCCTACAGATTTTTACGAATCCCATTCCGCCCCCTGTCTCCATCGCATAGTCAGCAGACCGGCACAGAGAAAGCCTGCTATAAAACCGCCGAAATGCGCGGCATTATCCACACCCTGGCTGGCAAAACCGCCATACAGGCTGAAAAATGCCAAAAAAGCCATTTGTCTCATACTATACCGGATTCTTTTTCTTTTATAAAACAGAACCAGAAACAGTATTGCACCAATTGTACCAAAGATTGCCCCGGATGCTCCTACGGAAACAGCATACGTATTCTGCATCATATTATAAACCATTGAAGTTCCCCCTGCAAGAAGTCCTGAAACAATATATAAAATTCCATAGCGAAAACTTCCAAGTTCTAGCTCTACCACAGAGCCGATATATGCCAGAACCAGCATATTATTAAAAAGATGCTCCCCGCCCAGATGAAGGAACATAGATGAAAACATACGGTGCCACTGCCCTTCCTCTAAAACAGCATACCATCCAAGGGCTCCCGCATCCAAAGCAGCCTCGCCCCCAAATACTGCAAAAAAATCAGTATAAAGAAAAACTGCCACATTAATTAGTATAATTACAATATTACACCACGGAAGCTGTCTTTTCCCTAATTTTTCAAAGGATTCCTGCCGTACCAGCAATTCTTCCAACGGCCTCCGAAGAGCCATAAAAGCCTCTTCTTCCCGTTCAAATACCATTAACTGCCCTCTTTTCGGGTTGATTCTCCAAAAACATTCATAATTTTTAAAAATCCGCCCTGCACTGCTGTCATCATCGCTTATCAGAAGATATAGAAAAATGCAGTGCGTACATCCTCTTCCCATCAAATACTCCCGTATCTGCTCTGATATATGGTAAAACTGTTCCGTTCCCAGCCTGTCGCCAGCCGTTTCATCTAATGTTACCACAACACAGCTCTTTTCCTGCATCTGGCGCAACGCCACATAAATCCCCCTCGCATTTAACATAATATTTTCATACCCATACCGTTCTAAAACCGCCTGTACCTGACTATACATAAATTGACAACCTCTTTCCTTTTCTTGTCGAAAAAACAATGATTATGACAACCGATACCTTCTTTACGTTTTACTCCTTCTAATACTATCATTATCTTACTAGCCCGTCAAAGGCTGCGATAATTAAATAGGGGGTAACCAACGTGAAAAATTTACTGGAAAACTACACACTACTTTTTGTAATGACAATACTGACCGCTTTTGCCATTCTGCTGAAATGTATCGGTGCAATTCTTTATCAGGTACTGCTTCGTGACTCCGAGCAGATTGCAAATACTAAAAACAAGTGGATGCGTACCATGCACACAAAATTCGAAGCCTGCTACAAGCTAAGAATTCCAGTCCACAATCCATCCTGCTTTGTTAAAAATTATATGGAGCATTACCATTTTCTTGGTCTGTCTATGAAGGCACTGGAAAATACTGATATTTTCTGTGGTCTCATTATAAGTGGTACAACCCTTCTGTGCATTATGGGTGGTTTGTATTATGAATTACCCGCCCGCTGGATTTTCATTCATGCCATGACGTACCTTTTCTTTCTGCTTTTCCTCGCAACAGCAGAACTTCTCTTTCAGGTCCGGCACAAAAGAAAAGTACTACACCTGCAATTATTAAATTATTTTGAAAATACCCTGCAGGGCAAATTAGAAAATGAATATTTATATCCAGAAGAAAATGAAGCCTACCGTCAGGCTTATTTTGAAGAAGATTCTGCAAAACCAGAGGGCAGCCATAAAAAAGAACCGGACAAGCCTGCTTTGGAAACAGCTTCTACACAGGATGCCAAAAAGGATTCTGCACAAAGACCGGAAATAGAATTTCAGGAAGAATATGGTCCTGTAATCTCTGCCGATATGCAGGAGCTTATTGATTCTCTGCTGGAAGAATCCAAGGTCACAAAAGAGCTTGAGCAGCAAAAGGACAAGCTGATGACCGCCGCCACAACAGAGAAATTCCGACTGGTCGAAGAAATCATGAAAGAGTATTTATAAAAAGCGCGAAGTTTTTGCAGGCTCGAAAGCACGTCGCCATGCAAAACTACAATCGCACCTAAGAAGAATGCAGAAGCAGCGTTCTTCGCACTGTATATTTCAAGAACTTTCCTATAAATCTAAATAGAAAGGGCATGGTATGAACATGGAAAAGAGATATAGTATTTCAGATACAGCAAAACAACTGGAGGTTGAAGCTCATGTGCTCCGTTACTGGGAAGTGGAACTTGGACTCCACATTGAGCGCAATGCCCAGGGACACCGCTTTTACAAGGCAGAAGATATTACAACACTTCAGCATATTAAGGAGTTAAAGGAACAGGGCTTTCAGTTAAAGGCAATCAAACTTATTCTGCCAGATATACATAATGTCTGTAATATGGACACCCAGAAGCTATACCGACTCCGTGAAGAATTAAACCAGCAGGTTATGGAAGATACCCTCCATCCTGCTGTGCCACATACTGCACAGGTTATGCCGCTCCACCCGGAAAAGACAGAATTTTCCCACCGGAAGCAGACGGCCAGCCCGGAAGAAAAGCTTCGTCATTTTGAAGCAATGATGCGTAAAATGATTCGTTCCACCGTTGCGGAAATGGACAGAGAATCCGAAGAACGCATTTGCGAAAGAATCACAACCAAACTTTTAAAAGAAATGGACTATCTGACACGCCAAAAAGAGGATCTACAGGAAAAACAAATTCTCCTTCTGAACCAGATTCTTGCCGAAGTACGGCATGAGCTTCCGGAAACTGCCGTAAGCGATGAGCAGAATGTAACACAGCTCACTTCAAAGCGTCGGGAACGCGCAAAGGAGAATAAGAAAAAATTATTTGCTAAAAAAAAGTAAAAATGTTAGAATATCCTATAGAAATTTGTTGTACCAGTACTTTGTCTCATTATCCATGAGACAAAGTACTGGCAGCTTAAAGTTTATTAAAACAAGCTGTAGTTTATTACTAAGATGATCAGGTAATGATGAATTTTAACCATCTTGGTAATAAAAGGAGGAATCTATGGGAAAATTTGAATTTAAGAAATGTGGGGATATCGAAGGGCTTTATGAAATACAGCCAACCGTATCTGGTGATGCCCGCGGTTATTTCATGGAAAACTATAACTATAAAGATTTTAAGGAAGCAGGACTTAATATGGTATTTGTACAGGATAACGAATCCTATTCTACCAAAGGAGTTCTCCGCGGCCTTCATTTCCAGAAAAACCATACGCAGGGAAAACTGGTACGTGCCATAAGCGGCGAAGTATTTGATGTTGCTGTTGATATCCGTAAAGGTTCTAAAACATTTGGAAAATGGTACGGAGTAACCTTAAGCGCTGAAAAGAAAAATATGTTTTATGTCCCGGAAGGATTTGCCCACGGCTATTATGTCCTTTCGGAAACAGCACATTTTTTATACAAATGCACTGATTTTTATGACCCTTCTTCAGAAGCTGGCATTCTCTGGAATGATGAGCGCATTGGCGTCAAATGGCCGATACCGGATGGTGAAACTCCGGTTATTGCTGAAAAAGACAGCCGATATCCAGCATTTTCTGAAGAAACCACACTTGACTTTTAGTCCGAGGAGGAAAATTGATATGAAAAAAGTACTGATTACCGGCTGCGATGGGCAGCTTGGCCGGGCACTGAACCAACTGCTGACCGACAGTCCAGTTGAAATTATTAATACAGATTTAGATACACTTGATATCTGTAATCTGGAACAGGTTTTTGCCCTTGTCAGAAAGGAAAGACCGGATACCATCATTAATTGTGCAGCTTACACTGCTGTTGATAAGTGCGAAACAGAGATAGCATACGCAATCCGCGTCAACGCACTCGGCCCAAAAACCCTTGCTGTTGCGGCAAAGGAAACAGGCGCCCAGCTTGTTCAGATTTCAACAGACTATGTATTTGACGGTACAAGTGGCAAAGCTTATGTGGAAACAGATGCTCCCCATCCTCTTTGTATGTATGGTTCTACAAAGTTAAACGGTGAAAAAGCAGTCATGGAAACCATTGACAATTATTATATTATCCGTACCGCATGGCTTTACGGTGACGGCAATAATTTTGTAAAAACAATGCTCCGTCTCGCAAAAGAGCGTGACACCATTTCTGTTGTCAATGACCAGATTGGTTCTCCTACTTCTGCGCTGGAGCTTGCCCGTATGATTCTACATATTGTAGATTCAAAGGAATATGGGATTTATCATGGCACCTGTGAAGGTGCTGCAAGCTGGTATGAATTTGCAAAAGCCATCTTTTCTATTGCAAATGCCAATGTGAACCTGATTCCGGTTACCAGCGAAGAATACACCGCTGCCATTGCAAAACGTCCTGCATACTCTGTTTTAGAAAATGCAAAATTAAACAGCCAGGGCACTTACCGCATGAAGCACTGGGAAGATGCCTTAAAGGAATATATGGAAAATAATGTTACTATTCACAGCTGTGAATAGTAACAAAAACGGAGAACAACATTGAAAATCTTATTTTACCAGTGGAATGCCTATAATCTATACGATATCCGTCTCACGTTTGAAGAACTGGGACATGAGGTTATTATGCTTTCAAAGCCGATTACCAATCCTGAGAAGGATACGGTTTATACGGACTGGCTTATTTCTTATCTCAAAAAAGAAGGCTGTGATTTTCTGTTCTCTGTTAATTTTTTCCCGGTACTGGCAGAGGCCTGCTTTTGTTCCGGCATACCTTATGTATGCTGGAACTGTGACAGCCCTCTGCTTGCTTTATATCACGAAACTGTCTTTTATCCAACCAATCTTATCTTCACCTTTGATCAGTCAAACTGTGAAGAGTTCCGCGCACTGGGAGTAAAGAATATTTTTCATCTTCCTCTTGCTGTCAATACAAAACGCCTGTCAATGCAAATAATATCTACGGTATCTTTTAGGTACCCTGTTTCTTTTGTTGGCAGTCTTTATGAAAAAAACTCTTATGACGATATTGCAGATAAACTCCCTGACTATCTCTGCGGCTATCTGGAAGGCGCCATGAACGCACAAAATCTGATATCCGGCGGAAATATTTTAGACAAGCTGCTGACAGAAGATATCTGCCTGATGTTAGAAGACATCATGGAATATAAAAAGTCAGAACAGTCCTTTGCCAGTACCCGGAACCTTTTTGCCAGTACTGTACTTGGATTCAAGGCAGCTTCTTTAGAGCGTACCAATTATCTGAACAAACTCTCCCTTTTTCTGGCAGATTATGACTCGAAAAAACATTCTCTGCACCTGTTTACAAACAGCGACATATCCCTGCCGCTTGTATGCAATCATGGCCCGGTAGATTATCTAACGGAAATGCCGCAGGTTTTTCACGACAGTAAAATCAACCTGAATATGACAATTCCTAATATAAAGACTGGAATTCCTCTGCGAATTTGGGATATACTAGGAAGCGGCGGTTTTGCCCTGTCGAACTACCAGCCGGAATTTGACAATTATTTTAAAGCAGGAGAGACACTGGATATTTTTGAAGATGAGGAAGAACTTCTGGATAAAACGGCATTTTATTTAGAACAGGATACCCTGCGAATGAAAATTGCAAAGCAGGGGTTAGAATTCGCCCAAAAAGAACACACGTATGAAATCCGAATCACAAAATTATTCGACATCGTTCGACATCTGATATAGAAAGGAATGAACTTTTATGGAACCAGTGAATGACCTTTTAGAAGAAAAAAAACAATATATGGAGCGTTTCTGCTTCGCCACAGAACGGATTCAGGGCATTTTAGAAGAAACGTCAGAAGCAGACTGCCTGGTTACAGCACATGGAAATGCTTTTGGAACATTTTTTAAACAGACAGCTTCTTTTCTTTTACAGATTGCAGATTTCTACGACAAGAAAACAAAGGGCGAATTTGCCGATTATTCTCTGGAAGAATGGCAGGCACTAAACCAGGCCCTTTATCAGGATGTGCTTGGAACAAACTATGAAAAAAGCTTTGCAAATCCCACTTATGCAGCAGAAATGCTGGGAGAAGACTTTGCATCCCTGCTGTGCACCCTCTATACGGAAATGCGCAGCAACATTGTCTATGCCTTTGAAGAACGGCTTTTCTATCTGACTACTACTTTTGAGCTTTTTATTGAGGTATACAATATACTGGAACAGCCAGATGCACAAAAGGATGAAGTGTGCTCCGCAATCTATTACTATTTCTTTGATTATGCAGATATTACAGTTGCTGACGGACTACGTGAGTCCTTTGATCCTTCCAGAAGTTTTGCAACAGATATTATCTGTAACAGTGACTTAAATGATTTATGCTATCTTTACTATTTTGGAGAATATATTTCTGACAATGAGTTAAAAACTGCAGCCTACCTAAATACCCTTTGCGAAAAAGAAATTCAGGATATGGCAGCCACCTTTACAGAAGGCTATCGCCGCGGCTTTGAACTGTACCGTATTGATATCTCAAAGAAAAAGACTGTTAATATCCGCTACCATCTTGGCTTTGAACGCATGATTCGCGAAGTAATAAGACAGTTTCAGGCAATGGGCTTAGAGCCTTGCATCTACCGGGCAGGCGTCAGTATCAGCCGTAAAAATCTCCGCGGAAAGGTTGGTTACTATGGTGCTTCTCCAAATAAGCAGTACGAATATGACCACCGTATGGATGATGCCATTTTCTTTGATAAAGCATATGCTGACCGCAGGCTGCAGGAACAGCGACAGGCACTGGAAGAAATGAAATCCCTTTGCGCTGTCTTTGCCGGCCCGGCAGTTGTGGAAACCTTTGGTGAAGAGCCGTTTAACCCTGTTGAAAAGAAGGAAGCCCTGCAATATTCCAAAAAACAGCAGAAGTGCAAACTGGAATACCAGTCCGCTAATGGTCTTCTTACCAATAAATACATTCCGGGCGACCAGACCAGCTTTTCCATTATTGCCTACCCGCTCCCGGAAATTGGGAAGGATTACGAAAACATTTTTAAAGATACGATTCGTGTAAATACCCTGAATCAGGAAGAATATCTGGATATACAGACTAAAATCATAAATGCTCTTGATACCGGAGACTATGTCACAATTACAGGACGTGGCGCAAACCGCACACAACTTACAGTTGCCCTCACCCCAATGGCAAATCCTGAAAAAGAAACAAGATTTGAAAACTGTCTTGCCGACGTAAATATTCCTTTGGGTGAAGTATTTACCTCTCCGTGGTTAACAGGAACAAATGGTATCCTTCACGTTACAAAGGTATTTTTAAACGATTTGGAATATCATGACCTGAAGCTAACCTTTCAGGACGGTATTATAACAGACTATACGTGCAGTAATTTTGATACACCGGAAAAGAATAAAAATTATATCCGCGAAAATGTCCTTTTCCATCATGAAACACTGCCAATGGGTGAATTTGCTATCGGCACAAATACAACAGCTTATGCAATGGGTAAAAAATATGGTATCTCCCACCTGCTTCCTATTCTGATTGCAGAAAAGACCGGTCCGCATTTCGCTGTCGGGGATACCTGTTTTTCACATGAGGAAGAGCTTGTAACCTATAACCCGGATGGCAGGCAGATGATAGCCAAAGAAAATGATTATTCCAAACTCCGCCATACGGACAGTTCCAAGGCATATTTTAACTGTCATACCGATATCACGATTCCATATGATGAATTAGGGGATATCTGCGTCCACACCAGAGAAGGTGAAAGCATTCCTATTATAAAAGAAGGGCGATTTGTGCTTTCAGGGACGGAGGCACTCAATGAGACTTTGGAGAGTTAAAAAATATTTTCTGCTTCCTTAAAGCACTCCAGCAATTTTACCATTTCTCACTGCTTCTTCCAGTGCCAGAATCCCTTCTTTTCTGGCTGCCTTTGTCAGTTTTACTACTTGATCCCCGTAGCAATCGCCAAATGCGAACGAGTTCGCGCTTGGCCCGTTGCTTTGCGGGAATAAACTACTGCATAGACCATGATTACTCAAAATCTCAATATAGCGCCTCTTTTAATACTTCAATATTATCCCACATGAAATCTAAATAACCAATGCCCTTTTCAAAATCCTGCCTGCTAATATTATGCACTGCATTTAGCTGCGCTTTTTTCGCCCCGGTTTCATCACATATGGTATTGCACATCTGCTCACTGGACAGCTCCATATGGAAAACAACCGGAATCCCATCTTCTTTTACCTTTTGAATCAGAAAAGCAATTGTTTCTGCACTGGCGCCTGTCTGTGTCGAACACCCGGGAAATGCTGCATAATATTCCACATCATAGGCATCTGCAAAATACCGGAATGGAAAACGGTCTGCCACAACAATCTCCCGCCGTTTTCCGCCCCCTATCACTTCTGCGAATTCTTTATCCAATGCTTTTAACCTAGAAATATACTGCCCTGCATTCTTCTGATAGGAAGAAGCATTTTTCGAATCCATCCTGCATAATGTATCCCTCATGTTCTCTACAATAATCACTGCATTTTTCGGAGAAGTCCAGACATGTTCATCAAATTCTTTCTCCTCTATGGTATCATGGTCTGCTTCCTCTTCCTCTGCTTCCATCCCCTCTACTAATTCCTCTTCTACCAAATCAACACAGTCCATCAGCCGGAAGACCTGCAAATTCTCATTATCAACTGATTCGATAATTTTATCTGACCACGCATCCGATTCCCCACCTATCGTTACAAACAGGTCTGCTTCCTGCACCTTCACGATATCCTTTGGTGTTGGGTCAAACGTATGCAAATCTGCACCCGGAAGCAGCAGCATTTCCAGATTCACCAAATCCCCCGCAATATTGCGCAGAAAATCATATTCTGCAAAAACCGTTGTAACGATAGTAAGTTTTCCATTTTCCTTTTTCGTCTCTCTGACACCACATCCCGTAATCTGCAGCAGGATACAAAACGTAAGGAGAAAAACGACTAATTTTTTCCAATTTTTCATAATCTCATCCAATCTTTTTATTAAACTGAAAAACGTTTTCATTTTACCCGCAATCCAAAACATTGTCAAGTAATTTGAAAACGTTTTTCATATTAAGCATTGCAATAGTTACTATTCACGGCTGATTTCAGAATCCAAACACCCCCATCGTGTCTGCATTTAAGAGGGCCATTGATTTCTGAAATTGGCACTCAGGCTATTTTAAGCAAAGCTTCCCCTCTGCTTCATCAATTAAAAGCACATCCCCCATACTTACATTGCCACCCAGTATGTTTTTTGCCAAAAGTGTTTCCACATTTTTTTGTAAATAACGCTTCAACGGCCTTGCGCCAAATGCAGGCTCATATGCCTCATTCGCAATAAATTTCACTGCCCTGTCTGTCAGCTCTGCCCGCAATTCCTTCTCTTTCAGCCGTTCGTTTAATTCCTGCAGCAAAATAAAAATAATGCCGGAAATATTTTCCTTAGTCAACGGCTTAAACAGTATAATTTCATCCAGACGGTTCAAAAACTCTGGCCGGAAGCTGGCGCGCAAATCTGCCATTGTATGTTCCCTTGCTTCATCACTAATTGTACCATTGCTTTCCACACCCTCCAGCAGATAGGAAGAGCCAATATTAGAAGTCAGAATAATAATGGTATTCTTAAAATCTACTGTACGGCCCTGTGAATCGGTAATCCGCCCGTCATCCAAAACCTGCAGCAATACATTAAATACATCTGGATGTGCTTTCTCGATTTCATCAAATAGAACAACCGAATACGGCTTCCTACGGACTGCCTCCGTAAGCTGTCCACCTTCCTCGTAACCTACATATCCCGGAGGCGCTCCAATCAGCCTTGCCACACTGTACTTCTCCATGTATTCACTCATGTCAATCCGTATCATATTATTTTCATCATCAAAAAGACTTGCCGCCAGAGTTTTGGCAAGTTCCGTCTTACCAACACCTGTCGGGCCTAAGAACAGAAAAGAACCAATCGGCTTCGTTGGGTCCTTGATTCCCGCCTTCGAACGAAGAATTGCTTCCGATACCAGTCTGACACCTTCTTCCTGTCCCATCACACGCTTATGCAGTTCTTCCTCCAAATGAAGTGTTTTCTCACGCTCCCCTTCTGATAGTTTAGCTACCGGAATTCCCGTCCAGCGTGATATAATCTTTGCAATCTCTTCATCTGTCACACTCTCCTGCACCAGCGTGCGGTTTTCTGCCTTCGCCTTATCCTCTGCCACCTCTAACTGCTTTTGCAGCTCTGGCAATTTTCCATATTGGATTTCTGCCAGCTTATTTAAATCATACTCCCGCTTTGCAGCCTCCATCTGTGTCTGTAATTCATCAATCTGCTCCTTTAACCTGTTAACCTGATCTACGGAAGCCTTTTCACTATCCCATTTCGCTTTTTTCGCATTAAAATCATCATGAAGCTCTGCCAGCTCTTTCTGCAGATTTTCCAAACGCTCTTTCGATAAATGATCTGTCTCTTTTTTCAGCGCAGCCTCTTCAATCTCCATCTGCATAATTCTCCGTCTGGTCTCATCCAGTTCAGCCGGCATACTGTCAAGCTCTGTTTTAATCATAGCACATGCCTCATCCACCAAATCGATTGCCTTATCCGGCAGAAACCTGTCTGAAATATAACGGTTTGACAAAGTGGCTGCCGCCACCAGCGAAGCGTCGGTAATTTTAACGCCATGAAATACCTCATATCTGTCCTTTAAACCACGAAGAATGGATATGGTGTCCTCTACTGTCGGCTCATTCACCATAACTGGCTGGAAACGCCGCTCCAGTGCCGGGTCCTTTTCAATATACATACGGTATTCGTCTAACGTTGTTGCACCAATACAATGTAATTCTCCGCGCGCAAGCATCGGTTTTAACATATTTCCGGCGTCCATTGCCCCTTCTGTCTTCCCTGCCCCTACAATCGTATGCAGCTCATCTACAAAAAGAATAATCTGACCGTCACTCTTCTTTACCTCCTCAAGAACCGCTTTCAGCCGCTCCTCAAACTCCCCGCGGTACTTTGCACCTGCAACCAGCGCGCCCATATCCAGAGCAAAAATCTTCTTATCTTTTAACCCTTCCGGTACATCCCCCTTCACAATCCGCTGCGCCAGGCCTTCTACCGCTGCTGTCTTACCAACACCAGGCTCACCAATCAGAACCGGATTGTTTTTGGTTTTTCGGGAAAGAATCCGGATTACATTCCGAATCTCTTCATCCCGTCCAATCACCGGGTCAAGCTTTCCATCTTTGGCACGTTCCACCAAATCAGAACCATATTTTTCCAATGTGTCATATGTTGCCTCTGGATTATCACTGGTAACACGCTGATTTCCCCGTACCTGTGAAAGTACCTGCAAAAAACGTTCTTTGTTGATTCCGCAATCCTTAAAAAATGCCTTTATCTCCTTACTTGGATGCGCTAACATACTGAGAAAAAGATGTTCCACAGAAACATATTCATCCCCCATGCGCTTTGCTTCATCCTCAGCATAAATTAATGTTTCATTCAAATATTTATCAATCCGCAGGTCACCACCCTGTACTTTAGGACGTTTGTTTAAAAGCCCTTCTACCTGTGCCAGAAAGACTTCCGGCTCAATTCCCATCTTTTCAATCAGCTTGCGAATCAAACTGTCCTCAACATTCATTAAAGACACCAAAAGATGCTCCTGGCTAATTTCCTGGTGGCCATAATCCATGGCTACTTTTTCAATATCCTGTAAAACTTCCTGAGACTTTTGTGTAAAACGACTTATATTCATGATAGTTCCCCCTTCCTGCTTCTTATTCTTTGGAAATTATATCCCACAGGATTTTACTTCCAAAGCAATATTAGTATAACCATTTTTGCTTTAGTAATGTTATAGCACAATTATTAGCACTCGTCAACACCGAGTGCTAATAATTGTGTAAATTTCTTACTTGATCCTCCAAATTGACTCTTCTTTATCATATGCTAAAAATACTTTTTTCTTAATTTCCTTTATGTCCCGTGAATTGTTCTTCTTGTAACATCCTTTGGGCTATGCTAAAATCTCTATAAAGATGATGAATATAAAGCAAAAACAGCTTCTTAGAATCAATTTGCGGCACAAAAATTGTGCCTTTTATATATATTATAGGCAGGAATAGTAACTAATTCAGGAGGACAAAACGCATATGTCTTTTACAGAACCGCAGCAATTTTCTTCTTTAGAAAATGCACTGACTTCACTTTTTGGAAATGATATCAAAATTATAAGAACAGACCGGGTTGCCGGAGGTGATATAAATCAGGCATACAGACTGTCACTGAATGATGGGACCTGTATTTTCATGAAATCAAACACAAAAGAAAATGCATCTTTTTTCACGGCAGAAGCCGCCGGACTAAACGCGAT
This sequence comes from uncultured bacterium, assembly GCA_947643145.1. Taxonomy (GTDB): domain Bacteria; phylum Bacillota; class Clostridia; order Lachnospirales; family Lachnospiraceae; genus Butyribacter. The sequence continues at coordinate 38,831 of CANRVD010000006.1, forward strand.
TGCACATACAAAAGCGATTGGTACACCACGTATTCTTGGCAGCGGAGTGGACGATGACAAGAGATGCTCTTTTTTACTTTTGGAATTTATCACAGCAAAAAACCGCATTTCAAATTACTGGGAAATTTTTGCCAAAGAACTGGCAGCTATGCATCAGGCAGAGACAGCAGGTTTTGTTACAGAAGGAATCTATGGATTTTCCCATGACAACTATATTGGTGCCAAAAATCAAACAAATTCAGTACAGGACAACTGGGTATCTTTTTTCCGTGACTGCCGCCTGAAACCGCAGTTTAAAAGTGCCGCCGGCTATTTTGACAAAGCCGACTTAAAAAACATTGACCGATTACTGGAACAAATAGATGACATTCTCGTAGAGCCAAAACACCCTTCACTATTACATGGTGATTTATGGTCAGGAAATGTCATTACCGGAAACGATGGCAAAGCTTGGCTGATTGACCCGGCGGTTTATGTTGGCCATGCTGAGGCGGATATTGCCATGACAGAACTTTTTGGCGGTTTTCCTCCGGCTTTTTATGCCGCTTATCGCGAAGCCGCTCCTCTTCAGCCAGGCTATGACTGCCGCCGTGATTTGTACAACCTGTATCACCTTTTGAATCACCTGAATTTATTTGGCCGTTCCTACCTTTCCTCTGTAAAACGCGTTGTAGAAAAATATAGCAGATAGATTATTCCCACAAAGTGCAGTCCACACTTTTTCATAACATTTCCTGATACAAAATAGGCTCATAGTAGGAAGAAGCGCAGGAATCACAGATTTCCCGCTAAATTACTGATAATTTGCTCTACATGGCTTCTGGTTCCATCAATGAAGTTCATAGCCACAGGGCGGTGCGTTGCTCCAGAAATCAGCGATAGATGGAATTCATGCAGTAAGGTATCAATTAAAACTATTTTTTCATTATAACTTCTAGCGGCATCCCACTGCTTTATAAAAGCTGCAAATATATGGGCTGCTGCGCCAGTGGGCATATTGTTTCTTCTAAAACTCCTCCGGTATTCCCTATAAGAATATTGCCGCCCACAACTACATTGTCTAAAATCCGCTTGTCCGGCAAGTTCCCTGCCACATCCATGACACCGTATAACATACCTTTCCATGCGTTCCATATCTTCTTTCCCATACTTGCAACGCAAATATAATGTTAATCCGATTTCATCCGCCAAAACCTCATCATGAATTCCCTTTGCATCCAGCATATATAATTTATTTAATTTGTTTATATCTAACTTTTCCGGCCAGCAGTATATATTGTATTTATCCAGAAGAATATCTGATTGAATGGATGAAAATTCCTGCTTTTCTCTGGCTATTCTTGCTTTATTTCTTTCCGCCTGCCTTGCATTTTTATCCGCAATTTTCTTTCTAAACTCTTCCTTATTTTGTTGGTATATTTCTTCAATATACGCTAAAAGCAACGGATACTTTTCTCTGGTATCTATCTCTAATCCATCTACAATAAATCCCGTTTTCCCAATTCGTATTCCTTTTACAAGATAAACTCCTGATTTGCCAATACGATATGTCCATCCATACCGCTCCGTCCAAAGAGGAATGCCAAATCTTAAATCATATTTTTGTAATATATCTTCCGCAAATTCTTTAAATAAGCTGTATATGTCATTATTCCAAAAGGCCTCTAATTCCGTAATTAAAGGTCTGTAGTTTTTAGGAAATTGTTCTTTAAAACTTCCTTGCAGCAATCTATCACACACCTCACATCTGAAATTCTAATACTTTGCAGCCGCCAAATGCAGGGAACTTTCCGTTCCTTGCAAGTATCGCGTCTGACCCATTGCTTCGCAGAGAATACTATTTATTCAATTGCAATAAAAATATCCATAAACTTAATTACCTTGCTGTCATAATACTCATGTTCATAGCAGGAAAGAATATCCGAATCGTGTTTTTCTTTCATTCCATTAATTGCCATGTACATAAGCAAAGCCTTATAAGCGTTTGGAATACTTTCAAATTCCCCACCCCATCCTTCCTGCAAAGTGAGTGTAATATACTTTTGCCTGTCCTGACTTATGATTTCTGCATCAATGTCACCGATATCCTGCTTATCCTCTACGAGAAGCGCTGCTCCATAACCACGCATATGATATACATTTCGCTGCTCCTGAGATACTCCCGGAAAATCCCATCCGATAATATATGGATTTTCCATGCTAAGCTGCTTTGCCCACCCTTCTACATGCGTAATAGCATCATCCTCCGGTTCACAGCTTATGACCGTATAACTGATATAACGAAAAGACTCTACTGTAACAATTTTAATATCAGAGTATGCTTCACTGCTAAAATCCATATTCCCTCTTAACAGTTCATCAATGGAGCAATTAAACATCTCACAAAGGTCAACCAGTTTTTCAACCTCCGGCAGTACCACCCCAAGCTCCCACTTTGAAATGGTCTGCCTGCTGAGATTCATTTTTCCTGCCAGCTCCTCCTGCGTTATGTTCGTCATCTTTCTTAAAATTTGTAAGTTTTTTCCGAAATTCATCTAAACTTCCTCCTTCTTTTTGATGACAACATTATCCTGCATGTATGATTTAAAATCCACCAATTCCGGTGTGCCTTTTGCTTCAGTTCCGCACCTTGAGGTTGCATATGGTTTACTGTCTGCTTTCTATAAATATTCTTTCAATGTCAATTCTATCTGTTCTCCAACCTTCCTGCTTCTCAATTCAAACAAATTCTCTCTGGTTGTAAACAAATTTCTTGGATTTCTGCCAATAATCAAATACTGATTCTTATCATCAAAAGAAATATATTTTCTTGTATCATCATCTAGCAGAATGTCTGCATTATCAATAACTATCAGCTTTCTTTCTGCCTGACTAATAATCTCCCTAATATCCTTCTGATAGTCAAGATAATTTAAACAGAGGATGCTTGGGTTAACCGCCATACATTTTCTAATAAATGAAAATGTTGCTGTCTTTCCGGTACCGGAATCTCCGGTCAAAATTGTAATATTGTTTGTAAATATAAAATCAACAATAAACAATGTATGGACTGTTGAAAAATGATTCCTTGCAACAGGCTTACTCCTATTATTCCACCACTCCTTTAATTCTTCATAATCATAAATTTCTCTGCTTTCACATTTTGTCTGAACGGTTACCCTTTCCATATCAAACGAAATCAATGCATAATCACTATATACATTTCCATTCTCAAAACCATATAATATCTCTAAAGCATTATTTCCACATTCTTTAATACAAAACACTTTTTCAGGATAATACAAAACATTTAATACTGTTTTACAACCTGCTTATCCCAATCACAACAAGATTTTATCCAACAACTTCCAATACTCCCTTTTGAAACTTCAAAACCTGTATTTCTGGTCAGTTCAAATAATAGTCTTGCTGACAACTGTTCAACCTTGTGTTTTTCAATGTGTTTATCATATTCTATGATTTCCTGAATATCTTTATAATTTCTGTTCCATTATAACCTGTAGATTATCAAAAGAATTATCAAGGATAACGATATATTTGTTATCTTTATCCTTTAAATATTTCACTGCTTTAACTAATTCGCTATTATTTCTTTTACCCACTTCGCCTACTGTCTTTCCCACATTAAAAAACTCAATTAATAACTTTTCATTGTCAAATATCACAACATGACATTATTTATATTTCACAGCCAACACCGTATCATTTTTATCTGGTGCTTTCTTCGGCACTGTTACCGTAACCTTATTTCCCTGTATCTTGTATTTAAGCTTCTTGCTTTTCCCCATCACTGTAATTTTCTGAATTTTTTTCTTCTGGTAACGCTTCATTACCAGCTCGCCCTTTTTCGGCCATTTACACACATGCGCATAAACAGTCTTATTCTTTCTTGTATAGGTCCCCCATGCCGGATCTTTTTTAAACGGACTGGCGGATACTCCGTAAATGCTGGCACTGTTTTTCTTCATCCAGTCTGCCATACCATTTAAAATCTTCTTGCTGCCAGCCGTCATTTTTCCATTGCCCTTCGGCCCTATATTAAGCAGATAATTGCCTCCCTCCGAAGCAACCATAGCCAAATCGCCAATAATGAAACTAAGCGGCAGATATGCCTTTTCCAACGACTCCTTATATCCCCATGCATCATTCATAGACTGGCAGGTTTCCCACGGTCTGTCTGGCACCGCACCTTTATCCGGAATAGAACGCTCCGGACATTCAAAATCTCCCAGCCCAAAGCCGCGACATACCCTCTCATTAACAATAATATCCGGGTTCAATGACTTCATATACTGATATAATTCCTCGCCGTCCGCTTTCGTCCACCATTTTTCCAACGTCGGCTCCTTGTCAGAATAACTCCAGTCACCGTCAAACCACATTACAGCAGGGTCATATAAATCAACCAGCTCTTTGATTTGGGCTTTCATATCGGTGATATATTTTGCCCGGGCATCCATAGAAAGCATCGTAGAGGACAGGGAACCACCCAATTCCTGGGAAGAATGGTTCCAATCCACAATCGAATAGTATAATCCAAACCGGAGTCCCGCTTTTTTACAGGCATCTTTTAGTTCCTGCAACACATCTCTGCCTGTAGCACCAAATGGCGTATATCCCTGCAGGCTAAAGGTCTTCGTTCCAGTATAATCCTTGAAACTTTCGATCTTGGTATCCCACATTGCCAATCCTTCATGGTGCTTGGCAGTAACTACAATATACTTCATTCCCGCGTTTTTCGCATACTTTACAATTTCCGCTGCATCAAAGGAGGTCGGGTTAAATTTTGCCGCAATCTCCGTCTGATACTTCTGTTTGGAAATCTTTTGCTCACTCATCGCCCATTCACCCTGTCCATAATAAGAATAGGCGCCAAAATGGATAAACATACCAAATTTGGCGTTAGACCACCATTTCATGTTGGCAGGAACCGAATATGCACTGGCATTCTGCACTGGCATTTCTATTACTGACGTTACAGCGGTGGCAGCCACCAAAATTACCATTACTAATTTTTTCATTATTGTTTTCATTGCATCCTCCATTCAATCAACAACTCCTAGTGTCTTGTCTCGTTGATATTTGGTAAAACAACGCAGGATATTTGTTCATCTGCAAGGCGAATTTTCGACGGCGTAGCGGTGGCTACGACTAGAAAATTCAACGTAGCAGATGTGCAAATAGACAAGTTGGTTTGCCTAATTATCAATGAGACAAGACACTAGTTAGCTTTTACAAAAATTATACAAAGAAGCTAAAATCCATTTAAAAAATAATTCGGAGTCAGTAATATTTTTATAAAATGGAATATGTAGAAAAACCATCTTTGTATCCAAACATTGATTGTAGATATAATTAAGTCCATACCAATATAATGCATTGCAAAAAGATGTTCCGGCATTATTTGAAATTCGAACTGGTATATGATTTGACTCAAAAATATCTTTTAATTTATCATACTCGAAATTTGTATTAATGCAGTTATCTGCATTTCTTGCAGTCGTTTCAATATATATTTTATCTTTGATATTTGGTTTCTGGCCAAAACAAAATATTAAATCATATTCCAGTAGGCTCATTTCTTTTAAAAGAATATTGGAATCCATCATTTTATCATTGGGAAGTATCAGAGACTTATAATTTGCCTTTTCAACAAGCAATTCTGAAGATGTTCCACAAAAACCCGTTAGTAAAATATCCATCCGCATACTCCTTAACAATCTGTTGCTACTCTCTCATGTATAACAACATGAATCAAATCACCATCTGTCTTATTTAATTTCATTCGTATTGCTTTTGTGATTCCAATAATGTAACAAATAGAACCATCCTCATTCTTAATCCCCATATTTACAATACTGCCTTCATATAATTCACCATCAAATGTGGCAGACACCTTAACCCTGCCTTTTCCAAATTCCTCTCTAACATTCCATGGAAATACAATATAGGCTCCTCCGTTATCTGGTGTACATATTATTTTTGTATCGTATTCATATACTTTTTGATTCATATTCCATCCTCATATCACTTCAAAAGTTAAACTTCGCAGAATTTTAACAGTTCTTCAATTTGATGTGTCTTCTCATATCTTACTCCATTCATTTCCACCATCTTCTCTTCTAATGAGTATACACCCACTTTCAAGCAGAAGCAACTACCTATCCAGTTCTCTATAAAGATTAAGGTGTCAAAAGGTAAATTGACGAAGTATAAGAAATGCTATGGGCAGGATATGTCCATAGCATTCTCGATTAGTTGTAAGTAGAAAATTTCATTGATTTTTTAAAAAGAAACCTGATAAATCCTATATCCTTAAATCAAAATTTGCACCAACCTGCATCTGCTCTTTTACATCCGTTCTGCCCATGTTATCCTCCTCTGCTGCCTCAAGCATTGTCATAAAATCTGTGTCATCCAAATAAATTAATCCATCTTTGGAAGCTGCTAATTTTTCGTTTAAAAGTCTCTCAACCTTACTATAGGCGGATTTTTCCTCTATCTTTTCCGCTTCTTCCTCTTCCTGTATTTCTCCTAATTCTTCTTCCTCCTTTGCCACTTCCTCCTCTTTCAGGGTATTCTCTAATTCTTCTTCCTCCTTTGCTGCTTCCTCTTCTTCCAACGTTTTCTCTAATGTTTCCTCTAATTCTTCTTCCTTTTTTATCATTTCTTCTTCCAGTATTTCCTGTAATTCTTCTTCTTTGCCTGCCACTTTTTCTTTTGTTTGTTCAATCAGTTCTTTCGCATTTTGCCGTCTTTCTTCCCGAAGCTCGTCACTTAGGTTTAACATATAATCATTTCTGACAAGAGCAACTGCACAATATTTTCCATTCTCGTCTATATAACTATGCCGATATTCAACCGTCCAGCCACTGGCCTTATAAATACCATCTAACAGCTTTGTCATTGATTCAACGCCCTTAATCAGTTCCTTCATTTCCTTTTCTTTCTCTGGGTCATTCTGCATTTTTTCCAAAAGCTGTGGACTAACCGTCAGCGTTTTTCCACTTTTAGCCGGTGAATAACTATTTCCAACTTTAAATTCCACGCTGGGAGCAAGTTTTTTCAGTTCATTCATATACTCTTCTGCACTCTTTGATTTACTGCTTTCTGCTGCTTCTGTTGTTTTTTCTGTTTCCTTTTTCTTCGTACTGTTGACAGCACTGCCTCCTGTTACGCTATTGCCTGCCATACTCTGCGCCACGTAACTGCTGTAAGTGTTTGTAATCTCCATCGCCATAACTTTGCCCTCCTTAACAATTAAGATAATCTGGAATCCATTTCTATCCTTTTAGCATAACGGACAGTATAAATTTACCTTTTTCTGCGATACAATCTATATCCCCTGCATATTTTAATGCACAGTATCTAATATTTTTTAGCCCGATGCCATGTACCTCACCATCCGTCTTTGTGGAACAAGGGTAACCATCCTTTTCCCATCTCACCTCCCCGTCAAAACTGTTTTCCATTTCAATAAAAAACATTTTTTGCTTCCAAAAAGATTTTATTTTGATATAAAGCTCCCTATCCGGATTTTTCATTCGTTCTTTCCTGCAGGCTTCAATCGCATTATCCAAACCATTATTTAAAATAATGCCAATATCATAAGCCCTTACATGAACTTTATCTGTTAAAAGAAAAGCATCTGCATCCAAATGAATATCTTTTAATTCCTTTGCCGCATAATAGAACTTGCTGCTAATCACTGCATCACTTACCACGTTTCCTGTATGGATTTTCTGTTCCAAACTCATTAACGTTTTCTGCATATCTTCAAAATATTGGACAATTTCTTTATTTTCTGTCATCTGATATTCACATAACAGTTTTTCCATCACTGCCATCTGATTTTTCATATCATGCTTGACATGCCTGACGCTCTCATAAAAACGCTCCATTTCTAACATGGAATTCTGCATCTGCGAAATCTGGTTCTCCAAAATGCTCTTCCTTGTGCGCTCTTCCTGCAAATCCATAATTTCATCCTGCAGCCGGAAACCATATAAAATAATCAGCCAGACAGCTATAAAAACAATGATGATAAACAGATATATCATCCTGTAATTGTCATAATCCATGATATGCCCCTGCTCATTTATCATAAGCAGGATAAAATAAAGCACCACCGAGATAAGACTTCCCATAAGGGCAGGCAGGATACAGGAAATAAATTCTTTTGTGCTTCTTCCACCAAGCGAATTCCTTTGATTCTTTACTATGATTCTTATGGAAACATAAAACAGCACCACTACTGCTACATCCGCAAAAATGTAGATAAAATCCATCAGCAGTTTAACAAGTGTTACATTATGAAGAGCCTCTATATGCCAAGTTAGCTTCTCCAGTCCCTCTATCAAAAACAGCCTGACACCATATCCAATCTCACTGAAGACATACAACAGTGCAATAAAAAGCAATGTTAAAAACAGATAGACAGCCTGCCTTCCTTTATAAAAACATAGCCCAATCGTATAGATAGCACCCGCACGTAAAATAAAACTAAGCAAAGATTTTTCTAAAGTATATGGCGGGTTAGAAAACACAAAATACCTGATAGCCGCATTTGCGGCAATCCATGTCAGTATTGTTAAAAGACTGATTCCGATTCCTCTTTTGATTCGCCTCTCACCAAATTCTCCAAAAAGCATACACAGACAGTATCCGTCAACAATATATGCAGCAGCTTCAATAAAAGGCTCCATCGCCTTATACATGGGAAACACCCCCATTTCGCAGATATCTCATATACTGTTTCACAAAATCATGGTATCTGTCTTTTGACAGATATATCTTCTCCCCATTTGAAAGCATAATATTTTCCATATCGTATTCCATTACATAGGAAAAATTCACCAAATATCCTCTGTGGCATCGGTAAAATCCCGCCCCGGCTTCCTTTTCCATATCCGCCATGACACCATAAAAAGAAATTTCTCCTCTCACCGTGTGGGCTATGATTTTTCGCATTTCATTTTCAAAATAAAGAATATCTGCAACATTTAATGTAATGTTCTTATTCCTTGTTTTGATAAATATCTGCCTGTCTTTTCTATTTTGCTTTTTCTCTATTTCCTTTTTTGCCCTTTCAAGCACCTCCTGTAATTTTGCATCATCAACAGGCTTTACCAGATAATGCAGGGCAGCCACATCAAAAGCTTGAAATACATATTCTTTTGCTCCGGTTATAAACACAATAATGCTTTCTTCCTCCAGTTCCCGTAATTTTTTAGCTGTCTCTATTCCATTCATTTTTTCCATTTGAATATCTAAAAAATAGATATCAAATAACTCTCCCTGCAATAATAAATCCTCACTGGAGAGAAAGCACTGTATGATACCATCTGGTATGTACTTTTTTATTCTGTCGCTAATCTGTTCTACAAAAGCCGGCTCATCATCACAGACTGCGATTTTAAGCATATCATCACCTCAATTTCTTTAATATTACTTCGGTGATTAAATATCGCAATTTTTACTCATCTAAATTTCCGAAGTAATATGTTCATTGTATATATCGGCAGACTTTTTTCTGTATTTTCTAAAATGTAACCAATCCCTCTTTGAGATGTAACCAATCCTTTTTAACAACATGGAATAATATTGGGGCAAAAGACTCATTTTTCATATACTTCGTCAATTTGCAGCAAAGAAAAAGATAGCAATGTAAAATAAAATACAGGTTTTGCGTATACGACCTCGGTTATTTACTAATACAGAGTACGAATGACACAGCCAAACAGGCAGATAATTTCTCATTATCTGCCTGTTTGGCTGTGTACAAAAACCAACTATTTTTAGACCAATGCCCTATTAAATATAAATATAATTATTAGAGGAAGTGCTTATTGTAAAACAAGCGAAGAGATGATAAAAATTCGTAATAGAGCACGCCCCAAAAAAGAATCTGTATTTATGCTGGCTTTGCGGTTTTGTGCTTTTCTACTTAATATATTTCTCTATTGCCTGAATACTTTTTCCTTCTGCTAACATTTTCTCTGCAATTTGTTTCATAACTTTTTTACTTGCATATGATGCCATTTTCTCCACTGCGCCATAATCCTTCTGGTTAGCGGCCTTTTGGGCAAATTGGTTCACTGCTTTTTTCGGCAAGTATGGAAGCAATTCATAAATAGCAGAAACTCCTGCTCTTTTATATACACTTTCTGCTACTTCCTTTAATGCATTCTCGGTCATAAAAGGCGCAATGACGATAACGCTTTCACCTTTGCTCTCTAATTCTTTTGCTATATCATCAAGAAGATAGCTATTGACCCAAAATGCCATCTGTCCCAGGCTATCATAATCCTTTTTATCAGCAGCCTCTTTTGCAAGTTTACCGATAGACTTCTGTGACATAAGCGGCAGCAACTCCTGAACACCGGCAAGCCCTGTTCGCCTGTACTCACTAATGACAATTTCAGAAATCATTTCTTCACTTAAAAACTGCGCCATACCTGTAAGTTCATCATAGTTACCATCAACGGCAGCATTTTTTGCAAGCGCATAAATGGATTCCTGCGAGATAAATGGAAACAGTTCATTGTTAACAGCCTTTTGAGCGAGACGATTAACCGATTCCTGTGACAAAAATGGCAATAATTCACGAACACCGGAAATTCCAATCCGTTCATATTCAGTTTCTGCAATTGCAGCTACCACTTCTTCGCCTAAGAAGCCTGCCATATCTATAAATTCGTCATAGTTACCATTGTCAATAACCTTTTTTGCAAGATTACTAAGAGATTCCTGTGGGATAAACGGTAATATTTCATATATTGCAGACATCCCTCCTCTATCATATCCTGTTTCCGTTATTTTTATCAATGACTGTGCACTTACAAAAGCAACCATGTCCCCTAAGGATGAAGCCTGCTCTACGCTTTCAATTTTTCCAAATGTTTTGCTGCTTTCCCCTTTATTTGCTGTTTCTTTTCTTACTGTATAGAGGTCAATTGTTCCATCCCAGTTAGTATAGGTACATATATTTTTAGAGGTTATGGTTTTGCCGCCCGCTTCATTTACTCTTTCCAGCATTCTGCAGGTATCAATAAAACAGCGGACTGGTTTATTTTGGTAATACAGCACCCCGTCCTTATTATAAATTCCACTTTTTTTATATTCATCAAAAAGCTTTTTCTGCTCCTCATCAGATAAATCTTTAGCCATATCAAAATTGTTCCCAAATTTTCCAAAAGAAATATCATCTTGGTTTTTCTGTGAATCCATAATATAGCCGGAACTGTCTGCCAGTGCAATCTTTACTCCTGATATTCCTACCGCTACTGTGGAAACTGCTGTCAGTACACAGACGGCAGTTAAAATTTTGTTCATTCTCATAATAACATACTCCTTCCTTAGAAACTGTCAAATAATATATTTGGCCGCTTCTAAATGCATTTTACGTAATGTCTTTGCATTTTCTAAATATTATTCTTCATTCTTACTGGCCTCCTTTCTGTAAAATCGGCAAATCGCTTTCACTTCAAGTGAGATGGAACCCCATCTGCACTACTATGGTAGTGCAGATGTTTGTATACTACCACAGTCTTTTGAGAATGTCAACACACTACTCTGGTATTATCATTGTAACAGCTTCATAACTGTTAATTGACAACAAAACAAAGATATGTTAGAATCCATTAAAACTACACTGGTAGTAAAAAGAGAGGTGCACTGTATGGACATTAAACTGTTTGACTCTGAACTAAAAGTAATGAATGTTCTTTGGAGAGAAGGCGATACGACAGCAAAGCATATTTCAGACGTTCTAAAGGAAGAAGTAGGCTGGAATATGAATACCACCTATACTCTAATAAAGCGGTGCATAAAAAAGGGGGCCATTGAGCGTTCAGAGCCTAAATTTATGTGCCATGCCTTAATTCCAAAAGAGGAAGTACAGGAGGCAGAAACGAACGAATTAATCAATAAAATTTATGATGGTTCAGCGGACAAATTATTTACTGCATTACTTGGCAGAAAAAAACTCTCTGCCAAACAAATTGAAGATTTGAAAAAAATTGTTGGGGATTTGAAGTGAGGTGGTTGAAATGAGTCTGATTCGTATGAGTTTCTCAGCTTCGATTATGATTATCGTGATTATCATACTTCGTACTGTTTTAATGAATAAACTGCCGAAAAAAACGTTTCTCATGTTATGGACCATTGTATTATTGCGATTGCTGATTCCATTTTCTTTTCCGTCTACATTCAGTATTTATTTCCTGATTTCCCAAAATTCAACCGTAATGGGCAAAATAGCTGATACACCCATTGCCCATCTACTGCCAATTCATTCCTATGAACAAATTAAAAATACCGGGATGACAGCAGACGATAATACAGAAGAAAATACCGGAAAGACGGCAGTCAGTGAGGAAAAGAACAGGGAACAGAATATAGATACCAGCGGCCTGATTATGCAGGAAGCAGAGAAAGAGCAGCAAATTAGAATAGCAGAAGCAGAGAAAGAAAATACCGATATACAGATACCAGAAATGGATAATCTTTCTGCATGGATAGTGATTTGGATAATCGGATTTTCTGTCTGCACGACTATTTTTTCTGTTACTTATTTTTTGTGCTGGAAACAATTCCGTACCTCGCTGCCAGTAGAGAATGCAATAACAAAGAAATGGCTGGTTTCCCATAAAATGAAAAGAACGATTTCCATCCGGCAATCAGATTGTATTTCGACTCCAATGGCATATGGTTTTATCCATCCTGTCATTTTATTGCCAAAAACAATTAATTGGGGGGAATCCAAACAGTTACTGTATATTTTGGAACATGAGTTTATCCATATCCGAAGGCTGGATACGGTTACAAAATTATTCTTAATTGCTGTAGTATGTATTCACTGGTTTAATCCATTTGTATGGGCGTTATATTTTTTTGCAAACAGGGATATTGAACTGTCCTGCGATGAAACCGTTGTCCGGTATTTTGGAGAAGACTCTAAATCTGCTTACGCTATGTCTCTCATCCACATGGAGGAAATAAAAAATACCCCCATGCCATTTGGAAACCATTTTAGCAGGAATACAGCCGAAGAGCGAATTACTGCAATTATGAAGATTCAACCGCCCTCTGTTCGCGCTGATATTCTGGCAGTTGTTTTAATCATAAGTATAACAGCTGCTTTTACGACTTCTTCATTTACTATGAAAGAACAGGGCATTGGTTCCATCGAAACAGCAAAGCGCACCGGCATTCAAAATGCAACTCTCTTTTCTGGAAGCGGAAATGCATTTTCTTTTCTTCAGCCGGAAAATACTATGGATTTTCAGCATACGGTCTTTCAGGAAGAAAAAACGTCAGAAGATTTTTTTACTGCTTTTCATATTATAGATTTTCAAACGAAACTTTCCATAAAGCAACAAAAGGAACTTTTGATGGAATATCAAAAACATGGAGTTTATGAATATAATAACATTCTTTATTATCAAAACAAACCAATTCGTTGCTTGATTGATAAATATGAGGAGGAAACAGTCAATAAATACGGTGGTACAAACTATAATACCATTAGAATTTATACCTACTTTAACGAAAACGGTACAATTGATGTGAATACTATACGTGAGTACAAAATAGGAAAAACAATAATTTCTGAATTATACAAAGAAATTATGGGAATGATTGGCTCGACACCAGCGCCAATCGAAAATGTTCTTGTGGATTTGCCACGAATGTCTGTAAATAAACTTGCCCAAAAAGCAGCTGGAGAGGGAAGATATGGTGAATTAGAAAAACTAGTGCCTTTTGCAGATACCGATATTCTGAAAGAAATAGCAGAAAAAATGATGGAAAGCGGGGCAGAACCTGTCGCAATTGCTGATTATATCAGCAGCAATTCTATTGGGTAGGGAGTGTAAAATAAAGTGTGTAAAATAGAAATACAACAAATCTAACTGCGCACTTTATTTTTCTGTATAAAGTGTGCTACACTCAAAGAAAGGATGATTGCTAGCTACAAGTTCCTCCAGCTCTGAATTAGCACCAAAAATCAGCTCTTTCAAGTTTTTATTATTACAAATCCATATTTTCTTTAAGGAAACACATTTCTTTAAATCAATAGTTTCTATCTCTGAGTCATGTATCTGCAAATCATCCATTTGTGAAAGACGGCTTAAATCCACCGTAGCCATCTGCTTTGGCACGATTAGTTCCAGACTCTTTATCTTATTACCCCTGGCAAAAGAAATCTGCTTTACGTTATCTCCTATGTTTTTGAGACAAAGCTTCTCCAACTTTTTGTTCTTTGTAAAATCATATTTTTCATCTGATTTTGTTCCATCTACCTTTTGGCAATCTTCAAGTTTAACCGTTTTCAGTTTTTTCAACTTGTCTAATTTCAGATTCTTCAGCCTGTAAAATACAATATTAAGCTCCTTTGTCTGTGGAAAATACTCTATTCCCTTCAAATTAAGTTTCTGCCTAGTTGACGGCCCGAACGAACACTTTTCATTCTCCAGTTTAATACTTTTAATAGCTTTTCTCTCCTTACTTGATAGATAACCGTCCTTATTCTTATCAAAGGATTTAACAGCCTGACGAAATGTTCCGTCAGGAAAATGTTTCTTGTCAATCTTAACTTTGGATGCCGCTTCTGCCGTATCCGGCAAAAGCAGCCCTCCAAAGCATAATCCAGCCAGCAACGCAAATAACATAATTTCCCTTCTCTTCATTACAATTCCCCCTTTGCCAATAAATTTAATAAATTTTCATCACTGAATCTTGCAGACGCATTCAGCAGAGTCATTTGTTCTGAAGTGAAATAAATTACACCAGCCGAATTTACTAATTCTTCATGTTTATCTTTTCCCCACATCCCTTTTACATATTCTACATCATCCTCCGTATTCAGTACGCTATGGTTCTCAAAAGTATTCTCCTGGTTTGCCGTATAATTCCCTGCATACTCATCATAATGTTTCAGTGCATAGCCCAAATCTACGATTCCATTTCCATACTCTCTGCTGTCTCCGGCCTGATTTGCACTTTCATCCAAAAGATCTGATGTCTCGGCTGTCAGCTCCAAAGCCAGTATGTTCCGGCTTTCTGAAATTTCAGTTATACTTGCCGTATCTTCCGCAGACAGCTCATCCTTAAGATATTCATATCCAATATCATTTGGCATGGATATAATATAACTTTTCTTGTCCAGATTCTTTTCCTGCGCGAATGAAATTTCCTGCTTTATTTCATCCATTTTTGCCTCTGATACTGCATTTCCTTGCGGTAATGATTGAAAGACTAACTCTTCCCTACTGGAAACAAACAAAATAATCATCTCCGGATATTGTTATTAAACATCTTTACCATATTGTAATTTTTGTGCTCCAGTATATCTATATTCAAAAGCAGAATACACAAACTGTTATTTTCCCTCTGTTTTAATGATTCAAAAAACCTCTTCTCATTAGAATAAGCGTCTATCCAAATCTTCTCTTGCCTTCTGTCTGCTGTTTCCTGAATCACTTTTTTCTCTGGAGGAGGATAACCGTAACAAGGAAATTATGAAATTGCCTGCCATTTTGCGTGAAACTGTGGGAGGGCTTTGTCTTGGCATTCTTGGTATGTGTATTCCCTTATTGATGTTTTCTGAATTGGAAAAAACATCCGCAAGTGAAAGTTAATATGAAGGTAATTGCATTTTTCCTGTTCATTTACCCCTGCCAATGAAATGCCGCCACCACTTTTTCAGTCTGCCCAAAAGTGATTTACTGCGCTTGTAATAAAAAAGATATTCTTTCTGATATTCCTGTGGAACTGCAGCCTGTCCATTATCAAAAGCAAGATAATATTTGTCCGCTAAATCAGGCTGATTCGTCACATGATAACAGTGTGCAAGATCACAGAACACTTTGACAGGATTATTATCTCTTCCCTGCCCATTCATAAATATTTCCACCCGTTTAAGGCAGTATGGAATTGCTTCCTGAAAACGGTTTTGATTCATTAATATCTCAATCGCTAATTTATTTCCATAATCAGAATATTCATCAATTGCAAGACCTTTTTTGACAGCTTCCATAGCTTTTTCACTTTCTTTCATTTTAATATGAATAAGTGTCAAATCAAAATAACGGTTTTCTAACGTATCATGATTTTTTGAATCCTCTGGCAGCGAAAGTTCAATCAATTTATTAAGGCACAGGAGTGCTTCCTTATATAACTGCGGACACACATCAACTGCCTCCTCCAAATCTGTCCAATAGGACCAATAGGTTTCATAGCGGTCAGGTTCTTTTTCAATTGCACAATAGAAATAATCAAGTGACTTTTGGATTGTTTTGGTGTCTTCCGAATCTGCATACATAAGAATATATTCTGCAGCCTGTGAAAGTATTTTGGCAGTGCCGCCAGTACGCTCAATAAACCGCTCCAATGCTGCAATTCCTTCCTCCCTATGACCTGCGGTAGATAAAAAGTTCCAAAGCTCATAGGAATATGCTTCCTTATCCCAAAGCTCAATGGCCCTGTTAAAATATTCCAATACCTTTGCCTCATTTGCAAGGTTTTTCGAATGTGTCGCTGCCTTGACAGCCAAATCATTACCAAATAATAATTCTGCTTCCAGAAAATAAAGCTCTGAAAGAGACTCGTTATCAATCTCCATCATGGCTTCCTTTGCAGCATATTTCTGTAAAAGTGCTTCGCTTTCTTCCACTAATGGACCATACTCTTTTCGGTTTGTATTCTTCATACGTTCCTGTAGTTCCGATAATTCCTTATCAAATAATTGTTTTTTTTGATTCAAATTTTTCAATGTCCTTTCTAAAATTTTTTGGTTCTACAGTTTTATAATATTCCATATTTAACCATCCTAAATCCACAGCATTAATGTAAAACATCTATATCATATAACAACGATAGTTCCATTACAAGAAATAATTTCATTATAACCAGAATAACCTGCCACTGCAGTTCTGTCGTATCTATTACTAAGGCAGTTAAATATTGACATTTTTACTTGCCTATATTTTTATCTGCTGTGTTGTCAGCAATCGCTGTAGCACTCGCTACAGTTCTGCCTGCCGCCGTTTAAACTGGACGCAGTTCTTGTTAATTGCAGCCCGTTTAGTCTTGTTGCCTGCAAGTCCAATGAAAAATTTCCTCCACTTCAAAAATCCATACAAAAAACCGCACCGAAAACATCAGATTTCCAGTGCGGTAACTGTTATTTATCAATTTCTATTGGATTTCCAGCAGACGGGTTATAGTACCTGATATCCAAATGATTTACATTTACATACTCCTTTAACAACTTTCGTTCTTCCCTCTCCCAGTCTTTTGTCTGGTCACGATTTACCAGTTTTTCTGCCATTTTTTTATTCCCATTACACAATGCCTCCATATCAGCTAAAATATTTCCATCTAACTGACTGAACACAATTTCTTCATCAATTCTGCTCTTAATAGGACAATGCTACAATCATTTTTCAAACTGCATCTTTATCTCCTTGCTTCCCTTCCGAAGCAGGCGGCCAGCTGATCCATTTGAACTTGTATTCGCCCAGTAGCTCTTTAAAGCCAAAACAGGAAGTTTTCAAACGATTCTCCTCTCGATTTCTTTAGAAGAGTATAACACAAAAAAATGCGAAATTTTCTAACTTGTTGTGAATTGTTTTTATGGGGTCAGATTTCCCGAAAATAAGGTGGCTGCTTTTGTACTTGCACAAGGGTTAAAAAGAATCTATAATGAATAAAAAAGGGGTGAAGTTCCTCTATCGCATGAAAATACTATGTGAAGTGGAACTAAATCAAACTTAAGAAGAACGTAAAACCAGCGTTCTTCTCTATGTTCGCTATGCAAGTTTGTGTCTGCGCTGCGGCACAAACTTGCATTATACAAGAAGGGCAGCGCAGAAAAGAGGTAAAAATGGAAAAAGACAAAAAACAAATACTATGTAAAGCATGCAAATTGGCAGGTGGCCTGTTGCTTTCATCTGCAATTGCAGCCGGAGGTCTTGTATTATATGGAACGGATGCAGACGCCGCGGTAAAAGCAAAGAGTCTTTCCGTGAAGGCATCAAATTCCTTGCCTGGAAATGGCACTGTCATTTACGCAAATGGTCCGGCTGATGCGGCAGTAACAACTTTGAAAGTAAAGGTGGCACCAGCCAAGGCATCTAAAAAAATATCTTTCAAGTCATCAAATAAAAAGGTTGCTGAGGTTAGCAATGCCGGAAAGGTAACAGCCAAAAAGACAGGAACTACAGTGGTGACGGTGACAGCAGACAGCAATAAAAAAGCCAGTGCAAAAATTAAAATAACAGTTAAAAAATATGTTTATCCAACTGCACTGTCTGTAAAAGCATCCAGAACTTCTCTTAAGCAGGGCGAGAGCAGCAAACTTTCCGTATCATTTAAACCTGCAAAAACAAGTATAAAAAATGTTACATATAAATCAAACAACAAATCTTTGGCAACGGTTTCTTCTAAAGGCGTGATAAAAGCAAACACCAAGAAAAAAGCAGGTACTGTAAAGATTACAGTAAACGCCGTTCCAAAGACAAAGACAGGGAAAACATTATCTGCCAAAATTAATATCAAGGTATCAGCTGTGAGGCCAAAACTGAAAAAGATAAGTTTCGATTCAGATAATGCATATATTAATTTTACAGGTGACAGTGATACCAAAACAGGAAAACTGCCGGCAATCATAACAACACCTGCCAGTGCAACGGCAAATGTCACATACAGTTGTGATAATACTGATGTGCTGACAGTTGACAGCAACGGTAAAATGACGGCAAAGAGGCTGGGAAAGGCAACAGTTACCGCAGATGCTGGGAATGGCATAACTGCAACATGTTCTGTATTTGTCACCCGTTCAAATTTGGCTCTTCATGACCCATCTGTATACAGGGACCCGGTATCAGGCAAATACTATACTTTTGGTTCTCATTTGGTTGCCGCAACTTCAACGAACCTAATCGGATGGAGTTGGATTGCTGACAGTAATTCAAGTTACAACCCTACAAACAGATTGTTTACAAAAATTTACACGAAAGAGTTCAAAGAGGCTTATGCATTTACAATGCCTGATGGGGCAAAGGAAAATGCATGGGCGCCGGATATTATTTACAATACAGCAATGAAAAAATACTGTATGTACATTTCAATTGTTGATGGAAGCAAAAAATGCTGTATTGCGATGGCATCATCCGACAAGCCTGACGGACCATATGCTTATCAGGGAATGATCGTATGTTCTTCCATTACAAAAGATGATATTGATAAGACAAATGTGGCATCCGCACTCGGCATAACGAATGAAGAGGCTAAAAACAGTAAATATACCACGATTGGAAATAACAGCCCAGATTGTATTGATGCAACAGTTCTTTATGACCATGACGGAAATCTGTGGATGGTATACGGTTCATTTACAACGGCAGGCGGTATCAGACTTTTAAAATTAGATAAAAATACTGGACTGCGCGGGGAAAATTATGCAGACAGCGGGGATGGAACAGAGTCTACCCTTAGCACGGACGACCCTTATTATGGCAAGAGAATTGCAAATACAAATGGTGAGGGGCCATACATTCAGGAAATTAAAAACGACAAATCTCCTACGGGTTATTACTATTATATGTGGACATCTGTCGGAGGCCTGACTCCGTGGGGCGGATATAATATGAGAATGGTCCGCGCTGAAAATATCGAGGGGCCATACACTGACCCGCAGGGCAATCTTGCGACATCAGAGCTTGGCAGGGCAGAGCTTGGACTGCGTGTTATGGATAATTATAAATTCTCATCAATGGATTTGGCATTTACGTCTTGTGGAGGTAATTCCGCAACGGATGATGGTAACGGAAAGACATTTATCCATTTCCATCAAAAATTTTCACATGCGCAGCAGGATTTTGTGATACGTACACATCAGACATTTACCAATGAAGACGGATGGCTTGTAACCGCACCATATGAATATAATGGCGAAACGATTGCAGACAGTTATCAGAAATCAGATGTTGTTGGAAGATATGAGTTTATTTACCATAGGACTTCTTATACGAATACGGCGTCTTTAGGCAAAGAACTGGAAAATTTCGATTTTGTGGAATCTGTCGGCATAGACTTAAATGAAGATGGTACAGTGTCAGGTGCATACACCGGCACATGGTCAATGAATGGGCATTATATTACTATTTCCATTAACGGAAAAGAATATAAGGGAGTTGTGCTTGAGCAGTATGAACAGACGGATGAGAGGAAAAAAGTAATGGTATTTACTGCGATAGGCGGTGATAACCGTACTATCTGGGGCAGTAAAACATATAAGACGGATAAAGAAGCAGTTGAATATGATCTCTCAAAAATTTCTGTTCCAGGTACGGTAAAAGATGATTTTAATCTTACAACAGATGGATTGTTCGGCTCTTCCATTACATGGACCTCTAATAATGCTGCTATTTCCGTGGATGGCGGGACAGCAAAAGTAACACCGGATTTATCAGATACTGTTGTTACATTGACAGCAACTGTTAAGCGTGGCGATATAACAAAGACAAAGGAATACAAAATTACCGTAAGTGCGTTGCAATTAGTAATAAGCTCCGTTGTCAGGGAAAACCACATTGACCTTCCTGCTAAAATCGGAAACCATGACATTGTTTGGACTTCGTCCAATACTAATGTTATTAATGTAGACGGAACAGTGGTTATGCCTGCATCAGGACAGGAAAAGGTAGTCCTTACTGCAGCATTTGGAACAGTCATAAAAACGTTTGATGTGGTTGTTTTGCCAGAAACCGTCCAGTCATATATTTACCAGCAGGATTACAGTAATACAACGGTAGCTGACAGTGGGTGGACTTCACAAAATGCGCCTGCACAGCTTACCATTGAAGAAGAACCTGACTTTGGAAAATATTTGCAATTTGCACCAGGTAACCAGAATTCACGCAGTGCCGTTGCTGATTTTGGAATATCAGGCAGCTTAGGCAAAATATACTGTGTGGAATTTGATATGTCACTGACACCAGGTGATGACCAGACAACGGAATTTGCATTATCCGGAACAGATATTGCTTATACAAACGGCATTACCAATGATGGAATTGACAAAGGCTATATCTTTAAAATGTCAGCACTTAAAAATACAATGTGGTCTGTTAACGGTGCAGAAGCTGTCGACATTCCATCTGATTGGGTACATGTATTGGCTGTAGTAGATTCTGAAAATAAAGTGGCAAGTATTGTAATCAGTGATGATAAGAAAATTTATGTTGACAAAGCAGTTACAGTAAATGGCACAGGCATTTTGCAGGGAATATATGTACGCGGTGGACGTTATAATTCCGTTACAAAAGTAGATAATATTAAGGTTTATTAAAACAAAAAATTGTGTTTAAGAAAGCAGACACAAATATATGAAGTTAATATTAAGGGGCTGTCAGGAAAGGCTATCAGCACAAATATATGGTTGTAAGTTTCAACACGTTACAGTCTATATTGTGGGAGTTCAGCCATTTCCTGACAACCCCTTAAATTTCTATCCGTAATATAGTTATTACTTGCAAAACAAAGATAATGATTGTCCAGGAATTTCCCGTTTTCGTTATCTTGATTTCCAATGTGCCTTTTTATATAATGATGTTAGATTTATGAGGAGATGATAGATGTGTTTAAGATAGCAATTTGCGATGACGAGCAGTCTCTCATCGTTGAGTTAAAGAAAAATTTAAAAAGATATGCAGACGAAACGGAAAAGACATTCTGCTTTTTTGAGTTTTTCGATGGAACGGAACTTCTCGAAAATTATCAGCCCGATTTCGATTTGATTTTTATGGATATAAAGATGGAGACGCTGAACGGGTTAAAAACTGCGCAGGAAATCCGCAAGATGGACAATACGGTAGGACTATTCTTTTTAACCTCTCTTTCGCAATATGTATGGAAAGGCTATGAGTACGGAGTAATCAACTATCTGCTCAAGCCTATAAAATATGGCAGACTGAAAATGGAACTTGAACGCTTTTTCTCACATTATCAAGGCAGGGAGGAACCTTATATCAGCTTTTCAAATGATACAGGAAAATTCAAGGTACTCTATAAAAATTTGTGGTATGCCGAAACCGCCAAGCGTAATGTGCTGTTCCACTTTGAAAACCAGGAGCAGGTCATTTCTAAAAACATGAAAGAGATTGCTTTGCTTTTAGAAACGCAGCGTCAGTTTGCACGCTGTCATGCAAGTTTTATTGTAAATATGGCATATGTGAAAAGTGTGGAAAATTTAGAAGCGGTTTTAACAACGGGCGAGTGTGTTCCTATTAGCAGCCGAAACGGAAAAAATTTATGGCAAAATTAGCTGACTTCTGGGGGGATATGTTATGATATGACTTTATAATTTACTTGATGTTGCATTAACAATAACGGAAGCGGCAATTTTCTATGTAATCATTTTATTCTTCTGTAAAACCTGCCATTTTAAAAAAGTAATAAGCAGAATGCTGCCACCTGTTATTTATGCAATAGCAGTTACTATAATGAGTTTTTTTATGGATATAGGGGCATATCGTATTTTCATATTGTTAGCTTTGATGTTAGTTCTGCTCTGTTATCAGGTTTCTTTTCATTGTGCGATAATTATTATGGAGTTAGCATATTTGGTAATGATACCGCTTTCTGAATCTGTTGGTATTCTTATTATGAACTTGATTTATCAGGGGGATATAATGACACAGGTGGCGGAAATTCTGTTACCAAATGGCAAGCTTATATTATTATTATACTGATTAGATTGATGATTATGGCTATCATTTACCAACTCTTAAAAAATTTTCAATATGAAATTCAATGGAAAGATACTGCCATATTATCAATCAACTTTTTATTAGTTTTTTGCATATCGTTCGCAGTCACATACAGTTATCTGAATTTGGGAATGTTCGATACCTTTATTTTGGATTTAATTGCATCCGCGCTTGGTGTATTTTTTATTGTACAATTTCTGTATTCCCGAAATGTACCTTATCTACGGGTGCAGGAGCAGAGAGATAAAATTCAGATTGCACAGCTCCAACAACAGTACACCTATTATCAAGACAAGCTGAAAGCCGAAGAACGTATACGTTCCATTTACCACGATATGAAAAATCATCTGCTTGTTTTTGTGGACAGTCAAGGAACAGAAGCCACACGCCAGATGGCAAAGGAATTACTTTCACAAATTACAGACAATGAAAACTATATTCACACGGGCAATAATTTTCTTGATATTCTGATTAAGGATAAGTCAGAAAAAGCATCTCTGATGCAAAAGAGAGCGCTAAATCCAAACACAATCCTTTGAAAATTAGCGCTCCTTCACTGATATTAATACAGCTTATTTTAAGTGCAACTACCCTAAAGTGCATAACCACAAAACTGCGTGGTTACTGTCTGTCTCATCACTGGAACTGCCTTCCAGAACATAAAACTTCCGTTCTGTGACAGGAATGATTTCTACTGTCACAAAATCCTTGTAATACTCTCCCTGATTCTCTTCTATTATCTCTGTCTCACGATGTATAAAACCCATTTCCTCTGTGGAAGCTATTTTTTCACAGGTAGCTTTCTTCAGGTTTACTTTATAGTAACCAGCGGATGTAAGCAAGTATACTTTATTTTTATATCTGCCAAAGCTGTAACAGTACTGACCTTTTTCCTGAGGAATCGTTTTTCCTTCGGTATATTCCTTCACCTCGGCATATTGAATGGTATTGCCGGAAGAAAGCTTTATCTTCTTTTCTTTTGTAAGAGATGCTGTCACCAACTGATTTCTTTCACCATTAACACCCACAAGCTTTGACGGTGTGATATCACCTGCTATAAAGTCACCCCTACTATAGACAACCTGTTTCCTGATTCTTCCTGTATCCCTAGCTGCAAACACATACCCTCGTTTCTTGTAATCACTATAACGGAACACAACAGTATCATCTTTTACATAATCAAGATATAAACTATATGCCGCATTCGATTCCTGTGCAATTTTCAGCCATTTGTTTAGATTGGTGTTTTTCGTAATCTGCCCTTTCTTATTGACCTGATGCAGGGTCATGATATATTTTTTATCCTTCCCTTTGTTTCCAGTGGCAAAGAAAAAATTGCCCCGTTTATCCTGCCATTCCGTCCCCAGCTCCAGTTCAGACCTGTGCTTTTTCACAAACTGTTTTGTTTTTTTGTTAAATCTAATCTTCTGTTCCACCAGCTTTCCCTGACTGACACTGATGCTGAAACACGCCCATTCCTTTTTACCGTTAACAGATACAGTTTTCCACCGATATGCCAGTATATTTCCACTTTCATCTGTATGATGCCGGCACTCCAAATTACCATTCGGAAATTTTTCGGTGATTTTTTCGGCTTTGATTTTTACCTGATTATTCTGCCCTCCATTTCCATCTGCCATTAGAGATACTCCGCTTACACTGCAAATGGATATGGCAGTGACCAGCCAAGTCCCCAAAAGTCTTCTTAATAAAATTCGCATAATAATCCCCCTCTTCTTCTATTTTCAATGAACCCAAGATTTCCATTCTGGCACACCAGCCATTCCTGTTGTAGTTGCTGAACGCTCTTTAAACCATACTTTGGATTCTTCTGTAATATTACTTCTAACATCTAAAGCATATTTTAACATATCCTTCATATAAAATGCTCCCTGAGTATGTGCACTTAAACGGTAAAGCGATACTCCAACCTTAGTGCCATTAAACCAGTTAACGACAATCTCCTTTCCCACTCCCTTGGCACAATTCCAGCGCGCTGGTATAACATTTTGTTTATCTCTTTCTGCTTGACCTTCACTTGTACTCATGCCATAGCCAATTTCCTGAACAACATTTCCTACTTTTTTCCCCGCACTGTGCGCATACGCATCCATTGCGATATGTATGGCAAATCCCGCTAAAATATTTCCTCTAGCCCTATTGGTGTCTTTTATATTATTCGCTGTTAAAGTCCCATTATTAAATATCTTATTCCATCCGCCACTATTTTCTAAATAATCTATTCCATCTTTTATGGTACGGCTTGCGGATGTCCCATTTAAATAATTTAGCGCCTCCACTTTACCATTATTATAATACTTCTCCGCAAATGTTATCATATAAACATAGTCCCCCACATAATTCCCTAACCCATGAAATGCATACTTTAACTGACAGCTTTCTCTGTATACATCCGGCATTTTTACTCCGATTTTCACTGTTAGCAATCTGTCCTTATCTGCCTGCGTTGTTGGATTATATGCATTTTCTACTATATTTGCATGGTCGGTATATGACCAACTGGCTTTTACCTGTTCCTCGGAATAATTCTCTACACCGGAACTATTAGCTGGAATTTCCGCGCCCTCCCCAAATGCTTCTTCATACTGTCTGGCATATTCGTCATACATATCCATTGCATAAGCTACATCCACTATTCCATATCCATATTTTTCTTTTTCTTCCATTTGCTTTGTACTGGCGTCCAGCAAACCACGGATAAAATTCGCTGTTTGATTCAGGTCTTTATCCCATAGTAAGGATGCCACACCTGTAATATGTGCCGCTGCCATACTGGTTCCATTCGTGCAAACTACCTCATCAAAATATCCAGTAGCCGGAACATCCTCTCCAGGCGCCACAATTTCCATCTCTTCCCCTTCCGAACTTATGATACTCTTCTCCCCTTTAGCATTTATACCTCCAACTGCAATTACTTCAGGGTATGCTGCTGGATATTCCACTGTACCGCTTCCTTCCCGTCCCCGGTTTCCTGCTGCGGCAATCATAAGTATTCCAGCATTATTAGCATCTTTTACCGCTTTATGTAAAAGCTCAGAATCCACATCAGTTCCAAAACTCATATTAATAATATTAACATCATTCTCAATACACCAGTACAGACCTTCTACAACTCTGCTCACTGTTGCTTCCTTGTTGTCATCCAAAATTTTTACCGAATATAATTCTGCATTAGGATTTACCCCGGTAATGCCCTCCTGATTGTTTTGTGCATTAATTACGCTTGCAACACTGGTCCCATGCCCGCTTACATCCTCAAGCATAGGAGACACTTCTTCTTCTCCCGGAATCAAATTAATATGTTCCTTAACGGGAATATCACTGCTTCGTGTCACTCCCGAATCTAAAACTGCTACTTTTACATGATTCTCGCTTTGAAATGCTTCGTCTGCTAAATCATTGACCCCTATCATATCAATATTCCACTGGTCATCCGAATCTATTCCTGTACCTGCGGCGTCTGCAACACTTTCACCGTCATCGCTGGCCTTCACTATAATGTCTTTCTCAATATTAATTACCCCTGTATTCTGTCTGAGCTGCTCTGCTTCACTGTCTGTAAGAGTCAAGGATATTATATTCTTTTGTTCCAATATATCTGTACTCTGTGATATTTTTACTATCTTATTCGAATACTGTCTAGATATCATCTCACTAGAAGCATCATCATCCATCTGTATCACATAATCAGCTACACCTTCTGCCTTCGCAGGTTTAAAAGAATCCTGAACCAATACATTTGATATAATTATACTACCTATTACCCCAAATGCAACTACCTTATTCAAAATTGTTCTCTTCCTCATAATAATCACTTTTCCTTCTATTCTTTTCCACTGAATCTCTGAAATATATCAATATACCCCTAAAATATGATGTTAGGGTCAAAAGGTTCATTTTTGTATATACTTCGTCAATTTGCACAAAAGAAAAAGATAACTAAGAAAGCAGAATAATCATTTTTATCTCAGGACTGTTCGAAGCCGTTGGTGCTTAAACAGCGTCGTTTGCTGTTTTATGCCCCATTACGTGCTTCGCCAAGCGAAAGCGTGTCCTGAATGAAAATTATTATACCGCTTTCTGCATTATTGTATCATTGTGCAAATTGACGAAATCGATATGTAAATTTACCTTTTGACCTCAACATCAAAATATATTAGTATACTTTCGTTAACAGTTACCACATTTCGTATTCCTAATCCCTCCCTTCCAACTTGTTCTTTCCGAACACTCCAACATTATCTCTATATTTTGAAGAATATTGGAATACCTACAGCCTTCACTTCCATATCTGTTATACCATATTTTTCCAGCCCAAAACAAAAACGTGTTTTTCTCGTATGTTTTTGTGTTTTTTTCGTTATCCTTCTCCCCAATCTTCCCTAATCTGCAATTTCACCGTCTTCGCCCTGTCCCTGCTAACTGGCAGCCTTTTCCCATTTTTCATAACAACAGTATCTTTTGTATAACTCTCTATCCATTCTACATTTACTGCACAGCCACTATTAATCTGAATCATCTTTTCATCATTTAACTTCTCCAAAAGGCCTTTCCGTGTCCCTCTTACCTCTAAGGCTCTTTCCTGCACCAGATAAACAGAAACTTTTCTATGTACTATTTCTAAATATAAAATGTCCTTATGTGCTATATGAACTCTTCCCTCACTGCATTTAACAACAGTCTGCTTTTCCATTCTCCGCTCCAACTCTTCAAAAGCCCTTTCCATTACATGATACAGCTCATCCTCCACCTTCTCCCTGCGCACAAACCAAAATGGCTTATACTCAAATGCCTGAAAAACTAATTCTTCCCTGCCAAAAACAAACAAAACAATCATCCCCGGGTATTGCATGTTAAATATTTTTGCCATATCATAATTTTCGCGCTTCAGCATATCTATATTCAGAAGCAAAATGCACAGACTACTGTCTTCCCTCTCTTTTAATGAATCAAAAAGCCGTTCTTCATTTGGATAAAAGTCTATCCATATCTCCTTCTGTCTTCCATCTGCTGTTTCCAAACCACTTTTTTCTCAATCTCTGCATACTTTATATCATTATCGCAAATCATAATATTAATCATACTTTATCCCCCTCAAGACTTATTTTGTAGTTAGATATATAATACCACAAAAAAGCCTTCTTTTTGATAATGTCAAAAATAATGGGCTAAATGTAAAAATTTTAAAAAAGGGGAATGCCAGCGCATTCCCCTAACAAAAATCGCAAAGGGATTTTTGTTGATGACCACTACGCTGTGGCGAAGTTTCCTATAAGTTAAAAAAAGGGGCTGTCGGGAAATAGATAGTCCTAAACAGAGGCAGGTGTGATTCATGCGAATCACACCTGCCTCTGAAACTTTTACATAAAAAGAGAAAAAAGATGGCTAACGACAACCATCTTTCTCCGTTACATGTTATAATGTAACTATGCTAAACAATAAATATTATAACGAATTTTTTGATATAGGGCAACAGAAAATGAACTTCAGTTTCTTCGAATTGAGTTTACCTGACGACGATCCAGTCTATACCCTGAAAAAAGTGATGGAGGAATTAGATTTTTCTGGCTTGTTAGCCAATTGTTCAGATAAGTGGAGAACCTGAAAGCACTTTTTATTGATGGCACAAAAATAGAAGCCAATGCGAACCGTTATACGTCTGTATGGAGGGGAACTGTCAATTACCATCTTGCAGGACTGCAGGATACCCTTGATTCTTTATATCAGAAGTACAATCTATTGATTGATGAAAACGGGTATGATATTAAATATGACATTCCCCATGCCCATATGTTTGTGATTGAGGGGATGGATAAAGTTTGTTTATGGGAAAGGAAAGAGAAAATCGGAGATCCAGCAGCTTTATGAAAAACTGGAAAAATGCGGCGAACGTCTTATGGGATATAAAGAGTGCTTTGAGATTATGGGAAATGACCGGACAGATTATAATACATTGATTCCGGTTTTAGAAAAGCATAAAAACGCATTCGGGGAGATTTTGGAAGAAGTAACAGCAGACAGTGGCTATTGCAGTGAGAAGAATCTCCTGTATTTGAAGGAAAATAAAATATCCAGTTATATCAAGCTGCAGGATCATGAAAAGCGGAAAACACGTGCCCACGCAGAAGATATTGGAAAGTATTACAACATGAAAACGCAGGTGTTTGAGGATGAATTGTATTATATTTATCATGACGGAAGAGAATTGCATCATATCCGTACAGAGACCAAAGAACAGGCTGGTTATACACAAACTTTTGAGGTGTATGGTTGTGCAGACTGCAGTGGCTGTGAGCACAAAGCCAAATGTCTTTATAAATATAATGCTGAAAAAGACACCGGGAAAAATAAAGTCATGAAGATCAATGAACAATGGGAAACATTGAAAGAGGAATCCCATGCGAACATACAGAGTGAAAAAGGAATCTTAAACCGTCAGATTCGATCCATTCAGACAGAAGGACCTTTTGGAGATATCAAGGAAAATGACAGTTTCCGCAGGTTCAACTACCGAACCTCAGAAAAAGTATATAAGGAATTCATGATGTATGCGATTGGAAGAAATATAAATAAATACCACCGTTTTCTTCATGATGAGATCAAGAAATTTGAAGGAAAAACGGAAGAAAAGGCTGCTTAGAAAAAAAGTATTTTCGAAAATGCAGTTGAGGGGTTTTTGCGCTCAAAAATACATATAGATAAGAAAAATACGAATCTCCCACAGAAGAGCAGGAGTGAAAAGCACTGATTTCTATGGGAGATTTGTATTATAAGTTTTAGAGCTTAAAAATCGGTATTAACCGACAGCCCCTTTCAGAATGAAGTCCCCATTGGGCAGTTCACTTCTCTTAATAACGTTCCTTTCCTTTGAAAGATAACATCATTTCCATGCACTCGTATATTGTGATGTTATTTCTTTCGTCTTTAAGTTCAATGCATAATATTTATTTTTCCTTTCCCATTTTCATTCTCAAAAGAATAAATGTCTACAACCACATATATCTCAACTGCTGGTACTGCAACTAGCCTTGCATTTTTCCCATTTACAAATCCTCCCTCATATACGCATTTCATCCCTATAATCCCAAGACTGATATACCTGTTTCCATAATTCTGACCGTATATTTCCTTATAATCTCTCCCCGCTTCCTCTTTAAAATCCTGTAAAATTTCATCCCACCCCTTATAAGAACTTTTAATTATCTCTTCACTTTCATACTTATCTGATATTATATGGTAGATTGCAGAAATCTGGTTATTTTTAAACTCAAACTCAATCGGCTGTAATCTTCCATAAGAAGATATATCACCCACTGTGGATTCGCCATATGGATACTTTGATGCTTCGATTCCGTTAAAAACATAGCTACAATTAAACCTATTTTCATGTACCTGACTGATTGTCAGATAAGAATTTCCTTCCTTTCCATATATTCCAAGCTGCAATTTGTCGATAATCCGCTGTATCTGCATTATCTTATCCTCTGTTTCCTCTTCCATGGGAATTCCCTTTCGCATATATGTCATTTCCACTGAGTTCCCTGATAAGCTGTAGTTTCCTTCTTCTGAGTCGCAAGTAAAATTGTAATAATTCCCCCATCCATCACCAAAGGTTTCTTCAATTCCACGGTTCAGGTTATCTGTATTTCCAAACAGATTCTCAGCCATCATTTCCACCTGCTCATCCATGTTGTTAGGCGGACTAAAGTAATAGCACGGAATAGTATTCAACTTCTCAATAGAGATATTTACATTCTCCTCTGCTGCAAAGTTACTGGCATCCCAAAAAAAACCAGAACTTTCTGGTACTTCTTTTTCAGACAGTTCCTGTAAAGCCTCAGCAGACAAATTCTCCTCTATGCTTTCTTTTTCTTGATTCCCTGAATTTGAAGCAGCATTGTAAGAATCTACCACCAACTTTGATAAACATAATATGATAATGCCAATACAGCCTAAAATGATGATATCCTTTTTCAGCATTAACCCACACCTCCGCTAACTTTATATCTTTTTAACAACAGATTACAAGTTTCACTAACAAAGCTGTTGTCACTAAATTGCATTACAGCAATATATACATCCTGTGACCTTTCTACAAATCACGAATCATACACATATTGTTGTATTTTATCAGTATGTATAAAATGCTCTAAAGCAATCATTTACATTTTATATTGCATTATCAATAAGAATATGTAACCGAAAATCTAACCCCTACGTTTGCTTTACTGTCAGTCTGTCCAAACATATACCAATAATCCCCAACAGCTAATACACTTTTATGATATGCAAGGCTTTTTGTTCCCGGACTTGTAAATGTACCGGTTCCTGAAGCATAATTACCAGTCTGGTTTACATTTTCATTCGTTCTTAATCGAAAATGCAGTGGATAGCAGCACTAAGTATCACTGATGGATTAAAAACCTTCCATGATGCGCTATCATGTGCATTAGACCTCCAGCCACGTGCTATAATTTCCTTAACACCACCAGACTTCAATGCCATATTTTCAGTTATAGGAGTTACTGGCTGCCCCACGGCCAATGCTGTTCCTGATGATAATACCAAAGTAGCCATCACTAGAACTGAAATTTTTCTCATTTTCATAATTCATCATCCTTTCGTTTTTTCTCAAAATAAAAACTCATCGACCTGTGTTCTACTGTTACTTAAGTGCCACCTATAACTTTCCCCCTTGTTCTTTTTTCTTGCCACCCCCTGCCTGATATTTTTTGCTATTAAAAATCCCCTTCAACCGTATATATCATACGATGTTTTGGGAAATAGCACACTATAACGCTCTTCCTTCCTAGGTTAATTACTGCTCATTTCCCCATCTTCCATTTCGTAAACCACATCACACATGGCTGAAATATCCTCTTGGTTATGGCTGGTCAGCAAAATCAAGATTCCTTTATCACGTAATTCACAGAACAGTTTCCGCATTTCCTTTACCCCAGATTTGTCCAACCCATTCATCGGCTCATCCAGTATCAGTATTTTAGGCTGTTCCATGATTGCCTGCGCAATAGCAAGTCTTTGCCGCATTCCCATGGAATATTTCCTAACTATCTTTCTTTCATCTGGAGAAAGCCCTACTTGCTCCATCGCCTCTCTTACTTCTTTTCTCCCTATCTTCTTTTGTATGGATGCCAGTTCCATCAATACACGATACCCACTTTTCCAATCCAAAAAAGCTGGTGTTTCTATAATAGCTCCCGTCTCAGGCGGAAAATCAATATCTTTGCCAATTTCCTTTCCACTAACTACAATGCTTCCCTGTGTTGGTAACATCAATCCACATATCATCTTAAGCAGCAGAGTTTTCCCAGAACCATTCCTTCCGATAATTCCATAGAGCTTCCCCTCATCAAAAGTTACTGTCACATGTTTTACTTTCATATCTTTTCCAAAACTCTTGCATACATCCTTTACCTCTATCATCTAAACACCCTTTCTCTTTTAAGCCAGATCCATTTTACGAATACGGTACATACCAAAACTGATTAAAATGCTTATCAGAAAAATGTAATATACTGCTGTCATCACAGCATCCTCTGACTGCATACCAAGATAATTTGCCAGCATACCCACCGGAGATTTCATGCCAAGATTTGCCCCGTTTGTCACGCAGATTCGCTCCATCACAACAAGCCCGGCACAAATGGCAGTTCCAATTCCGTTTCTAAAGTACATGTTACAAACGCAGCAGACTATCCCAAAAAATATCCCCAACAACACGGAAAATACCAGTGCAGATAAAAACGACAGTAACGCATCCTGCTTCAATAATACCGACGGCACTTCCAAAACAAATTCACCGGAAAAAGCTGTCCCACTAATAACACCGTTTCCCCATTCTGAACTTATCTCTATATGCCCTATATAAAATACCAGTTGCAATACCATTACTACAACAAAATAAGTCACGCTCATCAAAAAGCTGTAAAAAACCTGCCCTAGAAACCACCGCAGCCTGTCAGACCGCATTGCCAGCATATACGCATTCTTTCCAGTGGAGAAAATGTCAGAAACAACCATAATATATCCGCCAAATATTATCAGTACAAAGTCCATATTTAACAGGGAAATTGGCAACACAGAGCAGATTCCTGCTGTCTCCCCTGCCTTTCCCAATATACTTCCCACACCGCCAAAGAAAAGCGAAAAAAAGACTGCTTCACAGATTACAACAACCCAAAAATCTATTTTTTTAATTTCTTCTTTCCACTGACGGCAGGCAAAAAAGATTACCTGTCTCATGTTTCACCTCTTTCTATCCATTCTTCCTCAAGAATATTCGCAACCCCATGTATACAATAACAACACAAAGAAATAGCAGGCAAAGGCAATAAGTGACAGCATAAATATATCCACCTAATGGTAAATTTACTACTCGTCCTGCCAGTCGTAAGTGTTCAAAATTCATAAAAAGTACTTTATCTGATATTACGAAATTTAGCAGCCGCATCAAAAGAAAAGGTGATGCCAAAGAAACTTTTCTGTTTTTAACAAAAACGGACACTGCTGTTCCAAATGCCGGCCATACCATGGAATAGAACATAAGCCAGCTTCCCTGCATAAGATAAACAAGCCATCCTTTGCCCTCTTCTACCAACTGCGCATATATATTTCCTTCTCCATAAAAACCCTGTACGCCAACAAAGGTGACTGGCACATCACTTTTTAGAGATATCAACAACATAATTAACGAATAAATGACAAAAGAAAACAACATGACCATTGCCCCTGAAAACATACTTTTTCCAACCTGCTTAAATACATAAAATAATTTCCTGTTCCGCAACAGTTTGTACCGATAAGCTCCACTTGATTTTTCATCAAAGAATCCCGTCACCCCTGGCAAACTGACACAGATTGGCACATAATAAGATGCCATACCTAACATAAACGCTGTCTGTATGGCTTCCAGCATATCAATCTGGCGGCTGGTATCTGTCTCCTGCGTAATATAAATGATAAATATATTTAGTATAACAGCTATCCAAAAAATGGGATTTATCAATCCCTCCTTCACATTATGTATGCCATAAAAAAGATACCTGCTTATCTTTTTATCTTTTTTCATACTTTTTCTCATCCCTCCCATTTTTAAATTTTTCTTCTGTCTTTCCTTTATAAGCAAAGCTAAAATTTTATCTTATATGTATAATATAATCAGAATCTTAGACTATTTCATTCAAACTATAATTTTATCATATCATATTTTTACGCTCCAAAAACAAAACGTGCATTTCTAGTAGATTTTTGTGTACTTTTGGTATATTTCTATGCATTTTGGGTAAATTCCAATTTTTTATTATCAGCAACCACCGTCTTCTATTTTTTTAATGTTGACAAATATGTCTATATCCTATTCTTCTCCCCAGTGCCTGTTAATTTTTAATCTAACTTCTTTTGACATGCCTCTGCTAACTGGCAACTTTTTTCCTACTTTTATAACAACCATATCTTTCGTATAACTTTCTATCCATTCCACATTGACTGCACAACCACTATTAATCTGAACCAGTTTTCTATCATCTAATCTCTCCAAAAATTTTTTCAAAGTTCCTCTTATCTCCACTACCCCTTTTTTCTCTAAATAACAGAACACCTTTCTTTGTTTTATCGCTACAAACAAGATATCCTTATTTTCCAAAAGTGTTCTTATCCCATTCCTTGTGACAACTATCTGCCTTTTCGTTCTCCGCTCCAATGCTTCAAAAGTCATCGCAATCACATGGCACAGTTCATCCCTCAGGCTTTCCCTGCGAATAAACCAAAATGGTTTATAATCCAATGCCCAAGATGCTGACTTTTCCCTGCTGAAAATGAATACAGTAACAATCTCTGGATACTGTTCGTACAATATCCTTATCATCCCTTGATTTTCGTACTCCAGCATATCATATTCAGGAGTAAAATACACAGTCTGGTATCTTCCCTTTGCTCTAAAGGCCAAAGAAGTTCTTTCTCATCTGGATAGTTATCTATCCATTTCTTTTCCTTGAAATCTATATCTCAACTTCTTACCATCTTTCGTGTGAATGACTACACTTACATGTCCGGCTTTCTTTTTTCATTTGGATTTGGTTCCTTCTCTTTTAACTTCATTTTTGCTAATAATGCATAAACTTTTTTCACAGTCTTTTTGTCTTTTATCGCCTGGTTTCCATCCGAACCAAATCCAATCTTCTTCGTATTTTTATAAAGCTTTTTAGTAAATACTTTATTATTATACTGGATTGTATCATCGCTGGCTTTCGCTGCACTGCCTACAGGCATAGCTGAAATAACGGATAGAATCATCGCAAATGATAAAATTACACTAACGATTACTTTTTTGCAATTTGCTCCTTTTCCAGATATTCTCATTTACACTCCTCCTCGCCTTTTCTCTTTTTCTTTTTGACAGGATATCACAAAAAATGCCATTTTTTTCTAACTTGTTGTGAATTGTATAGTTATATGTTGTGAATTGCATTTTTTTCTTTTTGTCCTGCCAAAAATCCACACAACCCCAAACACACGTTCCTGTTTTTGTTTAAAAATTTATTCCCAGCCAGCCACGGGTGTTACGTTTCGCCAGCAAGCCTATTGTCATAAATAATTTTACCCGCCATACAAATCACTCCGTATGGCAGGCAATCATACAATACTTGCTTCTAAAAATAGAACTAATCCTTCACCTTCCTATAAATCGCTCTGATTTTATCTATCGGATGATTTTTTGTAATAATATATTTTCTGTTTATTTCATTACCTTGAAATAAATAATTTTTCTTTTTGCCGTCCTTTGTATGAATCACTACAGCCACAAAACCAGCCTTGATTGCTTCATTTGGGTCTGGCTCTTTCGCCTCTAATTCCATCTTTGCCAATAATGCATAGACTTTTTTCACTGTTTTCTTGTCCTTTGCCACACGGCTTCCATCAGGACCAAATCCAATCTTCTTCGTATTTTTATAAAGCTTTTTAGTAAATACTTTATTATTATACTGGATTGTATCATCGCTGGCTTTCACTGCACTGCCTACAGACATAGCTGAAATAACTGATAGAATCATCGCAAATGATAAAATCACACTAACGATTACTTTTTTGTATTTTTCTTCTTTTCCCAATATTCTCATTTACACTCCTCCCATAACAATCTTGATTTTTCTCTTGTTAACTCGCTTTTTATACTTTTTCATTTCTTCATAGATGAGTTATCTAAGTCCCTTGTATAGATACTTGTACTTAAATATGATATTTACACCTATATTTTACGTTAGATTTATTTGCCATAAACAAATGATTTCCAGCCAACAGGCGAAAAACACTTAAATACCTTGCGTGCCACAAATTACTCCGTATGGCAGGCAAGGATAAAATATTTGCTTCTAAAGTTGAATTAATCCTCTGCTTCCTCGTAAATCTTCCTGATTTTATCTATCGGATAATTTTTTGTAATAATATACTTATTGATTATTTCATTCCCTTGAAAATAAAACCATTTCTTTTTACCATTCTTTGTATGAATTACCAAAGTTACAAAACCATCCTTGCTGTCCTCCATTGGGTTTGGTTTTTTCACTTTTAATTCCATCTTTGCCAATAATGCATAGACTTTTTTCACTGTCTTCTTGTCTTGTATCACTTGGCTTCCATCCGAACCAAATCCAATTTTTTTTGTATTCTTATAAAGTTTCTTGGTAAACACATTATTATTGTACTGGATTGCGCCACCAGCTTCCGCTGTATTACCCACCAACGTAACTGATAGCACTGACAGAACCATCGCAAATGATAAAATCAAACTAATGATTACTTTTTTTAAGTTCATTTTTCAATCCTCCTATATATAAACACTTGCATACCATGTATATGTACGACCGGAATAACTAAATGTAGTTGAAGCACCATGAAATGCTATTATCTCGGTAGCTCCTACTCCTGCCGTTCCTGGATTCCACATAGCTATGTACTTAGTACCATTTTTGATTTTATATCCATAAAGTACTGTCGCATGATATTTATCATTTGAATTTGAACGCATATAAATCGGGGTTTTTGATGTGATTTTAGATTTTATAGTATCCCATGATAACGTCCCCTCATGCTTATTATATGGAACCCCAAAATCATGCATAGCTTTTAAAATTTGCAAAATATTTGCCCCTGAAAAATTATTCTCTACATTAGCAATTCGAATAGCAGTATAATTCGTTCCATTTAAATAATTCGCTATTGTTGCAATCGAAGCAGCCCAACATATCCCCTGGTTCCCCTGAGATTGCCTCTCGTATAGTGCACATTTTTTACCAGTTCCTACTTCTACATCTACAACCTGTGGTGTATATGTATCTTTTGCTCCTTCCTCCACCTGAATATCCGTATCTGTTTTCTGCAAATCATCCACTCTTTTAGAAATAGCTTCTACTTTATCGCAAAATCCAGAACTTTCAAATTCCTTAATCTCTCTTTTACTATCATAGCCTGCAAACTGCTCCTTGGTATCCGCATTTTCTGCTACGATATTTCCCTCTGTTCCATAAAATATATAATCCTGTTTGGCATAGTCTATATCATTCAGTTCTGAAACATGTTCTGTAGAAATATCATAATGCCACCCGTCTGTTGTTCCCATTACGTCAACCATTAACACAACACTGCCGTCATTATCATTAATAATAGGGTAATGGTATATTTCATCCTGTACCGTATCTGCAACATCATACACGATATATGGCGTTCCAATGGATACTTTCTCTAAATCATTCGCATCAATACGGAGTTCCTCGCTTAAATCCTTAGAAACATCTACAATGGACTCAAGCTGCTGCTCAACTAAATTTGTTGCGGCATCCGGAATCTTGTCAGAAATTTCATTACTAATTATATGTTCCGCAACTTCTGATGCTACCGTGGCTGCCGATACTCCTTCTGTCATAAAACTGAAAGATACCGCAACTGCTAAGGTCCCCGTTAAAAACTTTTTTAATACATTCATAATATTCTCCTTCCTTAATTCCCATAAAAGGAATTGATTTGCCATACTTCACCTTCCTATCAATTATATCATATTTTTCCATATCAAAATGAAAACGTGTTTTTTTCGTATATTTTTGTGTTTTTTTCGTTACTCCTCTCGCCAATTTTCTCTAATCTGCAATTTCACCTTTTTCGCCCTGTCCCTGCTAACTGACAGCCTTTTCCCATTTTTCAACACAACTGCATCTTTTGTATAACTTTCTATCCAATCCACATTGACTGCACAGCCACTATTAACCTGAATCAGTTTTCCATCATTTAACTTCTCTAAAAGACCTTTCAGTGTCCCTCTTACCTTTAAAACCCTTTCCTGAGTCAGATAAATAAAAACTTTTCTATGTACTATTTCTAAATATAAAATATCCTTATGTGCTAAATAAACTCTTCCCTCACTGCATTTGACAACAGTCTGCTTTTCCACTCTCCGCTCCAACTCTTCAAAAGCCCTTTCCATTGCATGATACAGCTCATCCTCCACCTTCTCCCTGCGCACAAACCAAAATGGGTTATACTCAAATGCCTGAAAGACTAATTCTTCCCTGCCAGAAACAAACAAAACAATCATCTCTGGGTATTGCATATTAAATATTTTTGCCATATCATAATTTTCGCGCTTCAGCATATCTATATTCAAAAGCAGAATACACAAGCTGTTATCTTCCCTCTGTTTTAATGATTCAAAAAACCTCTCCTCATTAGGATAAGCGTCTATCCAGATCTCCTCCTGCCTTCTGTCTGCCGTTTCCTGAATCACTTTTCTCTCAATCTCAACATACTTTGTATCATTATCGCAAATTATAACTTTAATCATATTTTATCTCCCTTAAGACTCATTTTGTAATCAGATATATAATACCACAAAAAAAGCCTTCTTTTTGATAATGTCAAAAATAATGGGCTAATTGTAAAAATTTTAAAAAAGGGCATACCACTACACATCGAAAACTTTCCTATACGGATTAAAGTGTCAAAAGGTTCATTTTTTCTTATACTTCGTCAATCTGCACAAAAGAAAAAGATAACTAAGAAAGCAGAATAATAATTTTTATCTCAGGACTGTTCGAAGCCGTTGGTGCTTAAACAGCGTCGTTTGCTGTTTTATGCACCATTACGTGCTGAGCCAAGCGAAAGCGTGTCCTGAATGAAAATTATTATTCCGCTTTCTGCATTATTGTATCATTGTGCAAATTGACGAAGCCGATATGTAAATTTACCTTTTGACACCTTAATCCTATACGGTAAAAAAGCGCACCGACTTCACTGGTGCGCTGGCAAAAACTCTAAAGCGTTTTTGTTGATGACCGCTATATTTTGAGCAATTTCTTATAAATAAAAAAACCTTGCTGCAAACAGACTTTCATCTGTAAGCAACAAGGCTTTTTATTACATATTCAATATTAAACTAACTCAATGAGTACCTGCATTGCAGCATCACCTTTACGCTGACCAATCTTTACGATACGTGTGTAACCACCATTACCGTTACGCTCAGCATACTTTGGTCCGATTTCATCCAAAACCTTAGCTACAACATCTACTGTCTTAGTCGCTTTCTTACGTCCCTTTGTCTCAGCCGGAACTTCTGTTACCCTGTAAAGAGTTTTCTGCATCTGTCTTCTTGCATGAAGTCTGGAAGGCTGGTCCTTCTTAATTTCCTTCTCTACCTCATCATAAACAGTCTGCTTCTTGCCATCAACAACTTCCTTGACTCTCTTGCCGTCGCTGTCCTTGCGGGCAACCTTAGCAGTAACTTTAACGGTATCATAATTATTGCACTCTCTGATACCCAAAGCAATGATTTTCTCTGCAATTTTGCGGATTTCTTTTGCCTTTGCTTCCGTGGTTACAATCTTACCATAATATAATAAGTCTGTCACCTGATTGCGGAGCAATGCTTTTCTCTGGCTGGAAGTTCTTCCAAGTTTTCTATAGCCTGCCATTGTGCTTACCTCCTAATTATTCATCCCCTAAGTTAAGGGAAAGACCTAATTCCTTCAACTTAGTTAATACTTCTTCCAAAGACTTACGACCAAGGTTACGAACCTTCATCATATCTTCGGATGTACGGTTACAAAGTTCCTCAACCGTATCAATTCCTGCACGCTTCAGACAATTGTATGAACGCACAGAAAGTTCTAATTCATCAATGTTCATCTCCAATACTTTATCTTTACTGTCATCAACACTTTCAGCAATAACCTGAATACCTGCTGTTTTATCAGAAAGATTAATAAAGGATTTCAAATGATCACTTAATACTTTTGCTGCAAGACTCACTGCATCACTTGGCTCAATTGTGCCGTTTGTGTATACCTCAAGTGTCAACTTGTCATAATCGGTAATCTGGCCTACACGGGTATTTTCAATCTTGATATTTACCCGCTCTACAGGAGTAAAGATAGAATCAATCGCAATTACATTGATTGGTAAATCTTCTCTCTTATTCTTTTCCGAACTGATATATCCACGATTATTAACAATTGTCAATTCAATATACAGCCTGCAGTCTGAACCGCCGCTTAATGTAGCGATAACCTGATCAGGATTCATAATTTCAATATCAGAATCCACCTGAATATCCGCTGCTGTAACTACACCTTCACCTGATGCCTCTATATAAGCTGTTTTCACTTCGTCCGTCTCGCTATTATTTTTAATAGCCAGGCTCTTAATGTTCATGATGATTTCTGTAACATCTTCCTTGACACCTGGAATGGATGAGAATTCATGAACCACGCCATCAATTTTAATATGGCTTACAGCAGTACCCGGCAATGAGGAGAGCATAATTCTTCTAAGAGAATTACCCAAAGTCGTACCATATCCTCGTTCCAGAGGTTCGACAACAAAACGTCCATACCTCTTATCTTCTGAAATCTCAACTATTTCAATATTTGGTTCTTTAAAATCAAGCACTCCCCGGACCTCCTTTTGGGTGTTCAATGCTTACTAACCTGCCATGTAGTGTGTTCCACTACATCCAGTTATTATTTAGAATATAACTCGACAATAAGCACTTCATTTACAGGAACATCAATCTGCTCTCTTGTTGGGATATCCTTAACGGTACCGGAAAGTGTCTCATGGTTAGCTTCCAGCCAGTCAGGGACTAATCTTCCATCTGTTACCTCAAGAATATCTTTATATCTCTGA
This sequence comes from uncultured bacterium, assembly GCA_947643145.1. Classification (GTDB taxonomy): domain Bacteria; phylum Bacillota; class Clostridia; order Lachnospirales; family Lachnospiraceae; genus Butyribacter. The sequence goes on from CANRVD010000006.1 coordinate 79,819, forward strand.
GCGCCTTTGTGCTTTTCCTTGATTTCAATTACATCACCAGGCTTTACTTCGTATGAAGGAATATTTACGCACTTGCCATTTACAAGAACATGCTTATGTCCAACAATCTGTCTGGACTCTTTTCTGGTACGGCCATATCCCATACGGAATAATACATTGTCCAGTCTGAGTTCCAAAAGAATCATAAGGTTCTCACCTGTAGTGCCATATTTTAACTTCTGTGCCCTTGCGAAATTATTTCTAAATGGTTTCTCTAATATACCATATATAAACTTAGCTTTCTGCTTCTCTTTTAACTGAAGACCATACTCACTCTGCTTTCTGCCAACTCTTGCATTTCTGTTAGACTTCTTATCAAGTCCAAGAAATGTTGGGTCAAGTCCAAGAGTTCTACATCTCTTGAGTACCGGCGTCATATCTCTTGCCATGTCAATTCCTCCTATAATAAATCAACTTTTCTTAATTACGTTTTGGTTTTTTATTCGCACTATGCTGCTTCTGCCGTTTTACTGCTATTAAACACGACGACGTTTCGGCGGTCTGCATCCATTATGTGGAACCGGTGTTACGTCACGGATACTTGTAACATCAATGCCGCATGCCTGTAATGCACGGATAGCAGCCTCACGACCAGAACCAGGTCCCTTAACCATAACATCTACAGATGTTAAGCCATGAGGAATTGCAGCCTTTGCTGCTGTCTCTGCTGCCATCTGTGCTGCATATGGAGTTGATTTTTTGGAACCCCTGAATCCTAATCCGCCTGCACTTGCCCAGGAAACTGCATTTCCCTCTGCATCTGTAAGCGTAACGATTGTATTATTGAAGGAAGACTGAATATGTGCCTGTCCATGTCCGACATTCTTCTTGACACGTTTCTTGCTTGCCTTTTTTGCTACCTGTTTAGCCATTGTCAAACCCTCCTATAAGATTTGTACGTTTTCTAATTTTTATTTCTTCTTATTTGCGACAGTACGCTTTGGACCCTTACGTGTCCTGGCATTTGTCTTTGTCTTCTGTCCACGGACTGGAAGACCTTTCCTGTGGCGAATTCCTCTATAGCATCCGATTTCCTGCAGTCTCTTGATGTTCATTGCGATTTCTCTGCGCAAATCACCTTCTACTGTCTGTGTCTCATCAATGACGTCACGAATACGTGCTACTTCTTCGTCAGTAAGATCCTTCACGCGTGTGTCAGGATTGACTTTAGCTTCTGCTAAAATGCGGTTAGAGCTGACTCTTCCAATACCATAAATATAGGTAAGTCCAATCTCAACACGCTTCTCTCTTGGTAAGTCTACACCACTAATACGTGCCATGTGTACTTTGCACCTCCGTTATTTTTGTTTGATTGTTAATTTTCCCCGTTTCGATATAGCGGGATAGTGATTGATTACAGCGCCATGCGCTGTCAGCCGCTTTAAATTGTAATCTTATAGCATAGACTTCTCTTTTTATATTTAGGGCTGCCTGCGAAATGGCAGCCGGTACTATGCCGCAGTCATCAATCTGCCGTTGATAAGACCAGCGTCAGGCAAAGCCGCAAGGCTTAATGACGTACCCGTCACTGAAATGGATAATCAGTCCACCTACAATATCATAGTGCATATTGCACTACAACGAACAGAAAGCAAGTTCTATTGAAATAGCAATAGCCTGTTCTTGACTATTGCGCTCTAATTAGCCCTGTCTCTGTTTGTGTCTAGGATTCTCACAGATTACTCTGATACGTCCCTTTCTTTTGATGACCTTACATTTTTCGCAAATCGGTTTTACTGAAGATCTAACTTTCACAGCAATAACCTCCTTTCAAAAAGTCCATTGTCTACTTTAACATAAATTTTCCAGCAATGCAAGCATTTTTTTCGTCGAAATAGCAGTAGGACTAATGGATAGTTACTTTTCACACTGCAGCCAGATTCGAGAATTTTTGAAATCTATATGTTTCCGAATATTAAAATTGATTTTGAGCAGCTATTTGATTGCATTTATCAAAAGAAAAAGGGGCTTATCGCACGAAATGATTTTTAGCGACAACCTCCTTTTTTAATTATTTATGTAATAACGACTGCTTCTTCCTGTCGAACTCCTCCTGTGTAATCGCACCAGCGTCTAAAAGTTTTTTATATTGTGCGATTATTTTTATAATATATGCTTCTTTCTGAACCACGTTTTTGATATCCTTCTTTTCCCGTGCCTCCTTTATTTTTTGCTGTGAATCCTCCTTGCTCTTTCCGCAGGAGCAGGTGGTCACATTATTCGCATTGATACTATTACAAAAAACACATTTCCAGTTGTTACTGCTCACACCTTGCCGCTCATAACTTTTTTTCAGAAGCGGGCTTTCCCTCATCGGCTCATATGGTTTTGGTGGTTTGGATACCGCAACGATTAAGGCTATAATCCCAAAAAAGAATCCTTCCCAAAACCAGTTTTCATGATAGCCTTTATTTTCAATTACCGTATTTACTGCTACACCGAAAATAATTCCCTGTACAACATACACAATTAATGCAATCCATAAGTCCATATTATTTTCCCTTCCTTATTTTAATTGCTTTCTTCTTTCATCTCCCAGTGAATCAAAAATGCCAGCGCCGCACGCAATATAATAATTCCTGCTACTGTAGCAATCTCTTCCCACTCCCTGACAACTACTGTACGAAGAATCTCACTTCCCATTTTAAATTCCAGTCCCATTGCCAGACCTTTTCCCAGACTTCGTTTCGTCTCCGGGGAATGCCTTATATAATTATAAAATCCTTTGATTCCCGCTGCCACAATTATAAATACTCCCATTAATTCCAATATCACAATCGCATAACCTGTTAATTCATTTAATATAATTTCCAGCCAATGTAGCACCACCCGCATTCTCCTTTCTATTTTCTATGCTCCTAAAACAACAATACACATATTTGAATTTCTATGGCAATTGCCATAAAAGATAAATCAAAAAATTTTATATAGTTTCTTCTATACACTTTGTTTTTGCCAGCACTCTGCCAATGCCCTTTTTTGCTACAAACTTTGTATATCTACTGGCTCTTATTCCATGCGTATTAGAACGGTATACAATCCGATAATATATTTGGCAGCCTGCCAGTTCCTTTCGTAAAATGGATTCCGTATTTTCTAATTGCTCTATTGCACTTAAAATATCTGTCCCCTTTAATTCTATTAAATATGCATTTCTTTTGTCATCATTAATTAGTGTCTGCTGATTAAGCAGATATTTGTAGCTTCTCATCCTCATATCTGTCCCG
>CANRVD010000007.1 GCA_947643145.1 uncultured bacterium
TAGGAAAGTTCTCAATGTGTAGCGAAATGTCAACAAAAATGCTTTAGCATTTTTGTTAGGGCACAAGCGAAGTCTGTGCCCTTTTTGATAATAGCATATAGTCTGTGCAAAATCAATATTGTGGATTTCCTTGTTATTGGATCATTATTATTTGAAATTCTTTTACTTCGTGGTATACTGTTAATTGCATATGAAAACAGGGATTGTGGATTGAGAATATAAGCACAAGGATATTGCTTTGGTGGTTAAATATCGCAATTTATATTTCGCAAAATCTTGCGATATTTAACTTCTGGAGAAATATTTAAAAAATTGTGCGGAAATTGAGGTTGTAATGACAGGCGTTGCTTTGTTTTTTTGGACACCATCAAGGGAGAGGAAAAAGGAATATATTCTGGAAAGACTGGGAGAAGAGTTTCAAAAGCATGGAATAGAAACGTTTCAGTTAGATATTACTTCTTTAGAAGCTTTTGAAGAGCTTGAAAAGATTAACAAATATTTTTTATCAATTCCTTTTGATAAGAAACATTTTGTTTTTTCTTTGGATGGTGATGGCTTTGAGCTGCCATTAAAGATGGATGGTCTTTGGGTAGATAATATCCAGTATAATGTATTTACATATCTTACAAAACATCCAGAGTGTTTTCAACAGGAACTGGCAGGGATTAATTCCTGGTATATTTCAATCATGAATTGTGTACAAAGCGGAGTGGGATATATAGAAGAGAGATATCCACATTTAGATGGTGTTGAATATATGGTATTTCCTGCTCTTCAGAGCAGGTATAGTGAATTGGAAATTGCAGAGAGAAATTGTGATGTACTGCTGTTGGCTGATTATATCGATGATGAAACCTTAGCAAAGATGTTAGAAACATTCAATCAAAATAGCATTCATGTTACGATATATGGTGAAGGATGGAAAAATGCAGGGATAGACCAGATGGAGTCTGTTTGGTTTTTGACACAAGAGGAACTGCTTTTTGAACGAAAACTGGAATTAATGGGGCAGAGTAAGATTGTGCTATTTGTTCATGCATCTCCAATGGAACTGGCAGATATAGATATTATTTCAGCTATGGCCAGTGGTGCAGTAGTGCTTACAGAGAAAAATGAAGAAATGGTCCATTTATTTCAGGATAAAATTGAAATTGTATTATACGATATAAGGCAGCAGGAAACTTTAATTGATATGATATGTAATTTGTTAAAATCTACAGAAACTATGGAAAGAATATCAAATAAGGGAAAAAGTAAAGCAAGACAAATCGGGGATTTGTCCTGCTTTGCAGAAAAAATATTAGAGCGTTGCAAATAGCCGGCAGCTTAAAAATGCAAACATTTACTTACTGTTGCTATTATGATAAAATAACTAAGCGTGTGTTTTAGGGGGGCGATTTTAGTATGTGCAGAAAATAGGCACAAAATATTATTAGGAAATAGAGTATGAGTTTTTGGCCGTGAAAAAGCGGTACAATATGCAAGGAGGCAGGATATGTTAAATAATAAAACAATTCTTATTACAGGTGGTACAGGGTCTTTTGGTAAAAAATTTTTGGAGATGATTTTTGAGAAGTATCAGCCTAAGAAGGTGATTATATATTCCAGGGATGAATTTAAGCAAAGTGTCATGCAGAGTGATTATAAGGATAAGGTGGATATGAGCCGGGTACGTTTCTTTATCGGGGATGTTCGGGACAGGGAAAGGCTATACAGAGCTTTTGAGGGAGTTGATTATGTCATTCATGCTGCAGCGATGAAACAGGTGCCCACCTGCGAATATAATCCCATGGAAGCAATTAAGACCAATGTTCATGGGGCGCAGAATGTGATAGATGCGGCGTTGGACAAGGGAGTAAAGAAGGTGGTGGCTCTGTCTACGGACAAGGCGGTAAACCCAATTAATCTCTATGGTGGTACGAAGCTGGTTTCTGATAAGCTCTTTATTGCTGCCAATGCCTACAGTGGTTCAAAGGGGACGGTATTTTCGGTGGTGAGATATGGAAATGTGGCAGGAAGCCGCGGCTCTGTCATCCCTATTTGGCAGAACGTTATTGATAAAGGGGGAAAAAAGCTGGGTGTGACGGATATGCGTATGACACGTTTCTGGATTACCCTGCGTCAGGGAGTGGAACTGGTGTTTAAGGCTTTGGAGGAATCCAGAGGAGGGGAGACATTTATCTCCAAAATACCTTCTTTTCATATTGGGGACTTGGCCAAGGCAATGCTGTCAGACTGCGTGATTGAAGAAATCGGAATCCGTGAGGGAGAGAAACTTCATGAAGTTATGGTAACCAGAGATGATTCCCGCAGTACCTATGAGTATGAAAAGCACTATATTGTGTATCCGGAATATACCTGGCATGATGAAAGCGATATTATTCCCGGTGGGAAAAAGGTGGAGGACGGCTTTGAGTACAATTCTGGTACAAATACAGATTGGATGGATGTGTCAGAGCTTCAGGAGAGTTTGAAGCATATGTAAGAGCCAGGGGTTTCATAAAGTGTATTGGGGGAATGAAGCAGATGGAGATAACGGACGAAATTGAAAGTATGTTACTCGATTTTGTAGAGATGTACAACGAAGTAAGAACAAACCGAAACTCACCAAAAATCAGAGGTGGCGTCGTAAAACTGGAGATGGACTATTATCGGTTAGTGGTTAATGGTATTGATATTTATTCTGTGCTTGACAGAGAATTTGAGGGGGATTCCCAGCTATATATATTGGTGTTGTCTGTTTTATTTCTTATTTCGCAGGATGAAAAAATACTGGTTAAGATAGAATCTCTATTGTTTTTGGATCATCTGCCAGCAGACGCTTCTTTGAGATTATCAGGACAGATTAATATAAACCGTTTCAATAATGGTCTTTCTATGCCAGAATACTACGATGGGAGAAAACTGCATCAGCATTTACTGCAAAGGGTGGAAAGAGGATTGGATTTTTCCAGAGAGTATATTCCCTATGAAGAACGCAATCATAACCTGATTATTTTGGAAACGGATACTTTGTTGGCTGATTACCATGCTCCGACCAAGCTGGTGTTAAATATATACAAGACATTAAAGTATGAGTTGGGCTATGAAGTGTATTTAATTGTGGACATATTGAAAATAGATGTAGGGAATATGGAGGATTACTGGGTATTTCCATACGAAATAAATTATTTGCAAACGTTAGATGGAGAGTTTGTGAGGGAGTATGAGGGAAAGGAAATCATTGGTTACCAACAGGTGATTTTGGAAAATGATTTGGCATCCATCCATCATTCTATTGACAAAATTATAGAGAAAAAGCCGGAATTTATTTGGCATATAGGCGGTGAGTCTGTTTTGTCTGACTTATTTGCCAAAGTTACAACGTTGCTTTCTATGGGATGTGTTGACGGATATTCTGTATCAGAGGCTCCAATACTGGTAAGTTATATGAGAAATGATAAAAAGCGTATAGAGTCTGCGATAGAATATATGAAAAGACATGGGCAGCGATATTTGGATATTGACATTGCATTACCGTACTATGATTCTGGAAAAGAATACAGTGCCAGGGACTTTGGGATTCCGGAAGACAGTTTTATTATTGCTGTTGTAGGAAATCGTTTGGATTCAGAGATATCCAGCGAATTTTTGAGTGTTATGGAAACAATATTGCAAAAGGAGCAGCAAGTGTATTTTGTGATTATTGGAGAGTGTGGCATAAGTTGGTCTGATAGCGGCTTTCAGGGCAGAGTTGTCAGCCTTGGCTTCTGCAAAGATCTATGCAATGTGCTAAGAGCTACACATTTATTCCTGAATCCTAAAAGGCAGGGAGGAAGCGGCGGGGCAGCCTGTGCAATTTCTTCTGGAGTGCCAGTGCTCACTTTGGGAGAATGTGACACCGCATTTGTTGGGGAGCATTTTATTTGTGACAGGATGGAGCAATATCCAGATATTGTGTCAAAATATTGTCATGACCAGGCGTTTTATGACAGGCAGTCAAGATATGCTTTGGAAAAACACAAGTCAGGCAGGGTGAGTCACAGGGAAGAGTGTGCAAAGGTGGTCAAATTTGTGAGGGACTGGCTGGGAAGGAGCTAATGATATGAAAAAAAGTGTATCAGAACAAATGTATGAAGAACTTAGAAAGTCTAAGTATCCCATTTATGTCTGGGGGGCTGGGATGATGGGGATAAAGGTAAAAAACAGACTGGCGGAAAATGGCGTTCATGTAGAGGGCTTTTTTGTTGATGTAGCTCACTATAATAAGGAGGCTGTCGGCGAGAAGGAGCATATCTATTTACTGGATGAACTGGAAAAACTGTGTGACAACATTGATGTGGTCATAGGGCATGGGCATTATGAAAAAAGGAAGGTAGTGGAAGCACTGCCCTTTGTGCATAAAGTGTATATGATTGCATTTCCATATTTACAGTATCATTCATCAGGCATTGGTGAATGGATCGAGAAAAACAGGGAAGTTTATGATGGTATCATGAAACGTCTTGCAGATGACAGTTCAAGAAGAGCGCTTCATGCCTACTGCATGGTAAATGAGACCGATGATGCAGAATATCTGCTTCAAGATGATATCATTATCAAGGATATGTTTGACTTTGAGGGGCTGCGTCTGACGGAGAAGGAGCGGTATGCAGATATAGGCGCGTGGATAGGGGATACAATAGAATTATTTATGAAAAAGACAGGTGGAAGGTATGGATATATTTACGCTGTAGAGCCTGATCCAGACAGTTTGGAAAAGTTACGGGAAAATGTCAGGGATTATAAAGATATCTCAATATATTCCTGCGGTTTGGGCAGCAAAGGAGGAGAGGTATTTTTAGATGTTGATGACGAAGTCAGACAATCAACCAGGCTTGTATCAAAAAAAGAGAGCGACAGTCAGATACCTGTAAAGATTAAGACATTAGATGAATTGTTTGAGGAAGACTCTGTCAGCCTGATTAAAATATTTGTTCCATTTCTTTTCCTGGATATATTACAGGGAGGGAAGGAATGTTTTTTAAGGGATAGGCCAAGGCTGCTGGTCAACATTGCAGTGGAAAATGGTACTAAGTTTTTTGAGGCCATAAAATGGCTGCTTGATTTGGAAACAGATTATCAGGTTGCCTTGAGGTTTGATATGGCGATGTCTACCAGATTGATTTTGTATGCGTATTAGTCGTTGGAAAATATCATCGTGTCAGTACACGTACACTGACAAGAACCAGACAATCCGCAAATTCAATTTCTAACTGGATGGGGTGCTAACGAAATATGGTTGAATATATAGAACAGAGTGTAAAAATGGGAAAGAACACGGTATTGGTTACAGCTGTTGGCTCGGTGGCAGCAGACATTACTATCAAGGAATTGCAGCAATACGGCTGGAATGTAGTCGGTACGGACATCTATCCGAAAGAATGGTTGGTAGACAGTTTCCAGGTAGATAGGTTTTATCAGGTGCCAAAGGCGGAAAAGAGAGAAGAATTTATTGATGCTATATTAGATATTTGCAGGAAAGAGAATATCAGATATATCATTCCTCTGACTGATGTGGAGGTGGATATATTTAATATGTTTCGTATGCGTTTTTCGGAGTTGGGAATTTGTCTGTGTATGCAGGATGAGGATACTGTTTTGGTATGCAGAGATAAGAGGAAAACAGCAGTGTGGCTGAAGGGGTGCTGCAATGTGATTCCGGAAGTGAAGAGGGAGGGACTGGCTGCTTGGAACGACTTTCCTGTGATATGCAAGAAAATAGATGGCAGGAGCAGCCGTGAGCTTTATCAATTTTCTTCCAGCAGAGAGTTATGTGCATTCATTGAGGATAAAGGTGACGAATATATCATTCAGCCCTTTATCGAGGGAGATATTATCACTGCGGATGTGATTCGTGATAGGAATAATGATATTTGTGTTGTTTATGCGAAGGCGGAATTGCTTCGGTCAGTGAATGGTTTGGGCATTGCTGTAGAAATGTTTCATGATGAAAGTTTTGAAGAGCAATGCCGGGATATTGCTAAAAGACTGAATATTTTCGGCTGTGTAAACTTTGAGTTTATCAGGGACAGGGATGGTCAATATTATTTTATGGAGTGCAATCCAAGATTTTCGGGTGGAGTGGAATTTTCTGTGCTGGCGGGGTATCATTTTATTAAGAACCATCTGAAATGTTTTTTGGGAGAGCGTATTGACGAAGCGCATATTCCTGATAAAGCCATTATTGTACGGAAGTATAAGGAATATATCACAGATATTAAGAGATAGGGAAAAATTCCCCTTATTGAGGAAATTTCAGGGAAGGGGAAGTATCGTTTTAACTTCGTTTTACCAATGCTGCAACGGACTGCCTTGTTTTATATGCTATCCCTGCCGTTAAATAGCTGCCCTTCTTGCTTGCCTAAATTAGTACAACCAACAAATATAGAAGCAGGTGTGACATTAGAGGAGTACTGGAATATGAAAAAAAAGATTTTAGTCACTGAATCATCAATGCCGCCTTTGGATGATTATATTGAAATGCTGCAACAGTTATGGGATTCCCACTGGCTGACGAACATGGGGACGTTACATTCGGAGTTGGAGAACAAATTAAAGGAGTATTTAAAAGTTGAGGGAATCTCTTTGATGGTAAATGGGCATATGTCATTAGAAATGGCATTGTCTGCCTTAAAGTTACCAAATGGCGGTGAAGTGATTACGACACCATTTACCTTTATTTCAACAACGCATGCGATTGTGAGAAGTGGATTAAAACCAATCTTTTGTGATATAAAGATGTCTGATTTTACAATTGATGAGGAGAAAATTGAAGCACTCATTACTGAAAATACGGTGGCAATATTACCAGTTCATGTTTATGGAAATATATGTGCGGTGGAACGGATTGAGGAAATTGCTGATAAATATAATATAAAAGTTATTTATGATGCGGCACATGCATTTGGAGTTACATATAAAGGAAAGGGAATCGGTACTTTTGGAAATGCTTCTATTTTTAGTTTTCATGCAACGAAGGTATTTCATACAATAGAAGGGGGAGCAGTAACCTTTAATAATCCTGAACTGTATCAAACATTATATAATTTGAAAAATTTTGGGATTCGCTCAGAGGAGGTAGTTGCGGAAGTAGGGGCTAATGCAAAGTTGAATGAGTTTTGTGCAGCGATGGGACTTTGTAATTTGCGGTATGTAGAGGATGAAATTGCAAAAAGAAAACGTGTGACGGAAAGGTATAGAGAATTATTATCCGAAGTGAAGGGTATCCGTATTCTGAAACCTAAGCCGGAAGTAACTTCTAATTATGCCTATTTTCCGGTACTGATTGATGAGACAGCATATGGAAGGCTGAGAGATGAGGTATATGACATACTAAAAGAAAATGGCATTTACAGCAGAAAATACTTTTATCCTTTGACTTCTGATCAGGCATGTTTTCGCAACAAGTACCAAACTGTACCGTTGAATCATGCCAGATATGTATCAGATCGTATTTTAGTACTTCCTTTATATGCAGATTTATCATTAGAAGATGTGGCAGAGATTGCTAATTTAATGAAAGAGATAGGAAATGTTAGATAAAGACAAAAATTCGTTTATATGTTTTTATCCGCTCGCAGGCAAAGTGATTGGAAGTTTTTGGTTGAAAGGAATGTAAGAAATATGAACAATGCAATAGCAATTATTACAGCAAGAGGAGGGAGTAAGCGTATCCCTAAGAAAAATATAAAAGTCTTTTGTGAAAAACCTATTTTAGCTTATTCTATACAGGCTGCTTTGGATTCTAAACTTTTTGAGACAGTAATGGTTTCAACAGATAGTGAAGAAATTGCAGAAGTGGCAAGAAAATATGGCGCCAAAGTTCCATTTATGAGAAGTGAGAAAACTTCAGATGATTTTGCAACAACAGCAGATGTGTTATTGGAAGTTTTATCGGAGTACGAGAAAAGAGGGAAAAGTTTTGAAGAAATGGCCTGCATTTATCCGACGGCGCCGTTTGTGACAGCAGAGAAACTGCAGACTGCTGCAAAATATTTGGAGAGTGGTTCGGCAGGAATGGTATTACCGGTTATACCATTTTCTTATCCACCACAGAGGGGATATGTTATCAGGAATGAATCTCTGGAAATGAAGTGGAAGGAAAATTATTCTGCAAGATCGCAGGATTTGGAAAAGCTATATCATGATGCGGGACAATTTTATTTTTATAAAGTAGCAGAATATAAGGAAAAGAACGGAAAGATTACAGAAGGGATTTGTCCGATGATTTTAGATGAAATGGAAGTACAGGATATTGATAATGAGACGGACTGGAAATTAGCGGAATTGAAATATCAGCTTTTAGTTGAGGGGAAATGAGAAACTTTATGTTCAGCGATGGACGGAGTTGAATGCAGATACTGATAAGTGGAGAAATCATTGTACAGGAGGCAGGATTTTGATAGGATTTCGTGTAGATGCCAATGAAATGATAGCAACAGGGCATTTGATGCGTTGTATTACAATGGCAAGGGAGTTTTTGAAAAATGGGGAGGAATGTCTTTTTTTTCTGGCAGAGGAAAAAGAAACAAGACGTCTTGAGGAGAATGGTTTTGATTATCAGGTTTTACATACAGACTGGCGGGATATGGAATCAGAGGAAAGCGTTTTGGAGAATGCTCTTAAGAAAGCAGAAGTAGACTTTCTTATAGTGGATTCCTATCAGGCTACAAAATCATATCTTGTATATTTGGAACAGTTTGTTCCGGTTTTGTATATTGATGATATTGGAAGAGAGGTTTATCCGGTTTCAGCAGTGCTGCGTTATGCCATTTGGCCGGAGGATATGCATTTTAGGCAGATGTACCAGGGAAAGGAAACATTACTTTTGGCTGGCATGCAGTACATTCCTTTGAGGGAGGAGTTTTGTACAGGAGGACAGGATAAGGTTCGAGAAAAAAGTATTTTGATTACAACCGGTGGAACAGATACCTATAATATAGCAGGAAGGTTAGTGGCAGAATGCCTGCAAAGAGAGGATTTGGAGTTATATTCGTTTCATGTGATTGTGGGTTCTCTTAATCCGTTTGAAAAAGAGCTGATAAGGATAACGGAAAGGTCTGAACGGGCACACTTGCATAAAGATGTCAGAAATATGAGTGATTATATGAGAACTTGTGAATTGGCAGTTTCTGCTGGAGGCACTACTTTATTTGAATTGTGTGCATGTAAAATTCCGACAGTGTGTTTTTCTTTTGCAGACAATCAAATGGATTTTACAGAGGAACTTGGTAAGAGAAATGTAATGTTGTATGCTGGTGATGCAAGAGAAAAAAAGGAAATTGCCAGTGTGATTACAGAGTATTTATGCCATTTGTCAAAAGATAAGGAAGTACAGTGGGAATTGGCTGCAAGAATGGGAGAGCTTGTGGATGGGGAGGGAACAAAGCGTATTGTTCATGCAGTTCAAAATATGATAATGAAAAAAGGCATTTATCTAAGAAAAGTTAAAGAGACGGACTGCGATTTGCTTTTTGGCTGGGCAAATGATTTGGAAGTCCGTAAAAATTCTTTTCAATCGTCTATGATTTCCTATGAAAATCATAGAAATTGGTTTCAGGGAAAACTGGTAGATGCAGACTGTGAAATATTTCTTTGTATAGCAGATGGAAAAGAAGTTGGTCAGGTTAGAGTAGAGTATAAAGAAAGGGAGGGTGTGATTAGTTATTCTATTGCAAAGGAATACCAAGGGATGGGATATGGACAGAGAATGCTTTTGCTGGTGGAAGAGAAAGCGGCAGGGAGAACGGAGTGGCTGGCCGGATATGTAAAACCGGAAAACAAAATATCGCAGTATGTATTTGAAAAACTTGGTTATGAAAAAGAGTGGGAAGGGAATTATCTGGTATACCGGAAGCATAATGTTTAATGCAGTGCCAGCAATTATATATCTCTCATAGTGGGAGCTTTGTGAAGGCATTCAAAATTGAGAAAGGCGGGAGAGAAAAATGAAGTTATTTGAAAAAATAGGAAATCATGAGGTATATGTTATTGCAGAAATGTCAGCGAACCATGCTGGTAAGATTGAGAATGCTTTTCGGATTATTGAGGAGGCGGCAAAAGCAGGAGCGGATTGCGTAAAGATTCAGACATATACGGCGGACACACTGACTATTAATTGTATGGACGAGCCTTATATTATACACGGGGGGCTATGGGATGGGTATAATTATTATCAACTATATAAAGAAGCGTATACTCCTTGGGAATGGCATCAGGCATTAAAGGAGAAATGTGAGGAAGTGGGCGTTGATTTTTTGTCTACACCGTTTGATACTACAGCTGTTGACTTTTTGGAAGAACTTGGTATAGAGTTTTATAAGATTGCTTCTTTTGAATTAGTAGATATTCCATTGATTGAGTATGTGGCAGGCAAGGGAAAGCCAATGATAATGTCTTGTGGAATGGCAAGCGTTGAAGAGATAGAAGAAGCTTTAGATGCCTGCAGGCGGCAGGGAAATGAGCAGGTTGTCCTGTTAAAGTGCTGTAGTCAGTATCCGGCACAGTATGAGGATATGAATATAGCGGTTATCGCCGATATGAAGGAGCGTTTTAAAGTACCAGTAGGGCTTTCAGATCATTCCTTTGGCTCACTTGCGCCGGTCGTTGCTGTGTCTATGGGAGCACAGATAATAGAAAAGCATGTTTGCCTGAATCGGGAAATAGAGAGTGCAGATGCAGGTTTTTCAATGGAAATGGGCGAGTTTGAACAGATGGTGCAGGATGTAAAAAATGCAGTGGCTATTAAAGGAAAAGCAACATATGAGCTGACGGAAAATGAAAAGAATGGACTGGGTGGGAGGCGTTCTTTAGTGGCGGTCTGTCCAATTGAGAAGGGAGACGTATTTACGACAGAAAACGTAAGAAGTATCCGACCGGCGATTGGAGTTAAACCGAAATATTATAAAAGTCTGCTAGGGCGCAAAGCCGGAAAATCTTACCGCTTTGGTGAGCCGATTCGGATGGATGAGCTGGACTAAGATAATATGTTTTGTGGCAGAACTGTGCATACGGTTTGGTTTCACGTGTGCAGGGATATACTGCCAAAAGTGAGATTAGAATGAAAATGAATGTGCAATAGAGCAAAGGAGAAAAATTCTCCTGATAGAAAAGAGGGATGCTATGACAATACCATATGGAAGGCAGTCAATTACGGAAGAAGATATTCAGTCAGTCGTTGATGTATTGCGTTCTGATTATCTGACAACAGGACCAAAGGTGTCAGAGTTTGAGAAAAAAGTAGCGGATTATGTTGGAGCTAAGTATGCAGTGGCGATTGCCAATGGAACGGCAGCGCTTCATGCTGCCTGTTTTGCAGCAGGGATAGGTGAAGGGGATGAGGTAATCACTACTCCGATTACTTTTGCAGCATCTGCGAACTGCGTACTGTATTGTGGAGGAAAGCCGATTTTTGCAGATATTAATCCAGAGACATATAATATTAGTCCTGAGGAGATGGAAAAGAAGATAACGGAGAAGACGAAGGCGGTGATACCGGTTCATTTTACGGGACAGCCCTGTGATATGAAAAGAATTTCAGAGATAGCGAAGAAGCATGGTCTTGTTGTTATTCAGGATGGCGCCCATGCGCTTGGGGCTGATTTCCGAGGGCAGAAGATAGGAAGTACTGGAGATATGACAATATTTAGCTTTCATCCGGTTAAGCATATTACAACAGGTGAAGGCGGGATGATTGTAACAAATAGTGAAGAATACTATAAACGTTTGGTATTGTTCCGTTCCCATGGAATCACCAGGGATGACAGTATGCTTTTAAAGAATGAAGGCGGCTGGTACTATGAGCAGCTTGCGCTTGGATATAATTACCGGATTACGGATATCCAGTGTGCATTAGGCATATCACAGCTTGCGCGTCTGGATGAGTTTATTGAAAAGAGAAGAAGACTTGTGGAGCGGTATAATGCAGCCTTTGCAGACAATCCAAAAATTAAAATCCCATTTGTAGAGGAAGGTTGTAACAGTAGCTGGCATTTGTATATTATTCAGGTGAACAAACGCAAAGAAGTGTTTGAAAAGCTTCGTGCCACCGGAATTGGTGTAAATGTTCATTACATTCCTGTTTACAGGCATCCATATTATCAGAAAAATGGTTACCATGATGTATATTGTGAACATGCAGAGAAGTTATATGAGCATATTATCAGTCTGCCGTTATATACTGATCTGACAGAGGAGCAGCAGGATTATGTCATTAAAAAGGTGTCTGAGGCATTACAATCGAAAACAGTAACAAAGTGACAGGGATTTGACGACAAAAAGTCAAAATATACTTTACGGTGCTTTCATATGATGTTAAAATGTATAAAGCGATTAACAACGGTTATAGAATGGAGGTTATTTATGGCAAGGTTTACATTACCAAGAGATTTGTACCATGGAAAAGGTTCTTTGGAGGCATTGAAGGATTTTCAGGGTGAACGTGCGATTATTTGTGTAGGCGGCGGTTCCATGAAGCGTAACGGTTTTTTGGATAAGGCAGTGGGTTATCTTAAGGAAGCTGGTATGGAGGTTGAGATTTTTGAGGGAATTGAGCCGGACCCTTCTGTAGAAACAGTAATGCGTGGTGCGGAAGTGATGTCTAAGTTCCAGCCTGACTGGATTGTTGCAATGGGCGGAGGTTCGCCGATTGATGCGGCAAAGGCAATGTGGATTAAGTATGAGTATCCAGAGACGACTTTTGAGGATATGTGTAAAGTATTTGGGCTACCAAAACTCCGTACGAAGGCACATTTTTGTGCAATTTCTTCAACATCAGGTACGGCAACAGAGGTTACGGCATTTTCTATTATTACGGATTATCAGAAAGGAATCAAATATCCAATTGCGGATTTTGAGATTACACCTGATGTAGCGATTGTAGATCCAGAGCTTGCAGAGACAATGCCGGTGAAGCTTGTAGCCCATACGGGAATGGATGCCATGACACACTGTGTTGAGGCATATGTATCTACAGCAAACTGCAACTATACTGATCCGCTGGCACTTTGGGGAATTAAGATGATTCAGGAGCATTTGGTAAAGTCCTTTCATGGGGATATGGAGTCCAGAGACCAGATGCACGATGCACAATGTCTTGCCGGAATGGCATTTTCCAATGCGTTGCTTGGTATTGTACATTCTATGGCACATAAGACAGGTGCAGCCTTTGAGGGCGGACATATTATTCATGGTGCGGCAAATGCAATGTATCTTCCAAAAGTCATTCAGTTTAACAGTAAGGATGCGGCAGCGAAGAAGCGTTATGGCGAAATTGCTGATTTTATGAAACTGGGCGGAACGAATGATGATGAAAAGGTAGAGCTGTTGATTCAGTATTTGAGAAAGATGAATGATGATTTAAAGATTCCGCAGTCCATTAAAAATTATGGTGACGGTGGTGTGATTACGGATATAGGAATGGTTTCGGAAGAAGAGTTCTTAGGGAAAGTATCTGATATTGCAGCAAATGCACTGTTAGATGCATGTACTGGTTCGAATCCACGTCAGCCTTCCCAGGAAGAGATGGAGAAACTGCTGAAATGCTGTTATTATGATACAGAAGTTGATTTTTAATTTATGACAAATAGGTTTGCTGGTGAAGAATAATGTTCGTGGCTTTACACCTTCAGTCATTATAGAAAGCATTGTGGCATTTTGATCGTATGTGATGTACTTAATACGGCACAAGCCTGCATCTGGCAACAGTATGATATTGCCAGATGCAGGCTTGTGTTTGTTTGCGTA
This sequence comes from uncultured bacterium, assembly GCA_947643145.1. GTDB lineage: Bacteria > Bacillota > Clostridia > Lachnospirales > Lachnospiraceae > Butyribacter. Next base: position 13,765 of record CANRVD010000007.1, read on the forward strand.
ATTATATGTATCTTAAAAATTAAAAGAGCAGAAGTTTGGGTTCAGGACAAAGGATGCGTGAAATTGTGCAGATAGATGGTACAAAAAGGAGAAATTGAGATAAAAAACCTCATAGACTTTTAATAGCAATTATGTTAAAATCATGTCAAAAAAATCAATGGAAAAATCAGGCACATCTGGAGCCTGCAAAATTTAAAAGAAAGGAGAATTTTATGAAGAAAAGAAAACTAGTACTTGTACTGGTGCTTGCACTGGTACTGCAAATGCTTCCGGTGGGAGCATGGACGGGGGTATTGAATACTGCCAGCGTTAGCGAAGCAGCTACTACTAAGTATGAAACTCCACCAACTACTGGTTCTACTTCCGGAGATTATGGAACAATCCACTGGGAGCTGACACCAGAGACAGCACAGGAGGGCTGGCTTCACAACGGAGTGACGCCGTATAAGCTTTCCATTACAGGTTCCGGGGATATGCAGGATTTTGATACGATAACGTATCAGTGGAAGAGCAGTCCGAATCAGTCATATTATGACGAAAGTGCAACCATGACAGATGCAGACTGGGGATGGGCTTATGAAAAAATTCAGACTATCTTAATTGGTACCGGAATTACTAAGATTTCAAACAATGCTTTTTATGGATGTAATAGCGCTTTGACGGTGGAGATAGGGGCTGATGTGACATCCATTGGAGCTTCTGCTTTTGCAGGATGTAATTGTCTAAAAGGGCTGGCATTGCCGGATGGTGTAACATCGATTGGAGCGGCTGCCTTTAGTGGCTGTACAAACGCAGAGACAGCAAATATCCCGGATACGGTAACGTCACTTGGAAGAAGTGCGTTTGAAAGCTGTGCTTCTTTAAAAGAGATAGCGGTTCCTGCATCCATAGGAAAAAGTATGGCTTCATCTGTCTTTTATGGATGTTCCCAGTTGGAGACGGCTGTTATCGCAGATGGGATAGAGGAAATTGGTGATTCGGCTTTTTATCGATGCTATAATTTGGCAGAGATTACTTTGCCAAATACTTTAAAAACAATAGGGCAAAGTGCTTTTTATCAGGCTATTTACATTCGTGAACCACAGCTTGCGGATCAGAAATGGGTAGAGCTTATCCTGCCGGATACATTGGAGACAATTGGTAATTCTGCATTTGCAGGTTGTAACAGGCTTACAAGCGTTACTTTACCTGAAGGGGTGCAAACAATTGGAACGAATTCGTTTAGCAGTACAGGACTGACTGTTTTTACTGTTCCGGCTTCTGTCACAACGATAGGCGTGAATCCGTTTATAGGCGGTGAACTGCAGACAATTAAGGTGGCACAGGGAAATCAGAATTATGTATCAGAAAACAATATGCTAATCGAACTTAAGGAGAATGAAAATTCAGGTTCTGATCTTGATAAGGTAATCAGCTATCCATGTAAAGGGGATCCGGCTCCTGAGGTTCCGGCAGGAGTTACCAGTATTGGGCAGAGCGCATTTCAGTCGACAGAGATTAAAAATGTGACTTTGCCGGGAAGTTTGCTGGAGATAGAAGGTAATGCATTTCAAAATGCTCAGAAATTAGCTGCAGTTGATGTGCCAGAGAAGACGCAGAAGATTGGCGATAATGCTTTTTATGGCTGCAGGGTTTTGGAGGATGTAGCTTTGAGCGGAGGCCTTCTTTCCATTGGAACGCAGGCTTTTAGGAATTGCCAGAAGATTAGCGCCATCAGGCTTCCGGATAAGGTGGAAACAATTGGCAGAAGTGCATTTGCTTATTGTACCGTTTTAGAGGAGATGAGTTTTCCGAATACCCTTAAGACGGTTGGTGCTTCTGCGCTTGAATATTGTAGTGCATTGAAGCGGGTTTCTTTTGGTGAAAATATTGAGACAATTGCGGGTAATGTTTTCTATGGCTGTCCAAACCTTGCAGAACTGACGATTTCCGAGGGAAATGCGTACCTGATTGCAGAGAAAAATGTAGTCTACAATAAAGAAAAGACCCGCTTAATCTACTATGCGGCTGGTATGGAAGAAGAGAAGTATACCGTTGCAGATACCGTGCAGGTAATCGGGACATATGCTTTTACATACTGTACCCATCTGCAGGAGATTAGGTTTCCAGCTTCGGTAACATCTTTGGAGAATGCTGCGGTTTACTATAATACTTCAATTGATAAGCTTCTCTTTAAGGGAGAACCTCCTGCCGTGAAAGAGACTTATAGTACAAATAGGGATACATATGGCAATATAATATCCTATGATGTCCGTAGTGCCTCTGTATCTCAGAATAGTGTAAAGGGTGGTTATTCAGATAATTCGGGATTGGTTATTTTTTATCCCAAAAATCTTGCAGAGCAGTGGACAAATCAGAATAATGGCTGGACAGGGGCAAAACAATATGCAAATTTAACAAATCAAAAATGGACGGAAAAGTTTACAGTTACAGACTGGGACCCGGAGAAGGATGACATTGCTGAAGGTGAGTTTGCAAATGGATTACAGTGGGAGTACCGTGATGACATTGGGCAGCTCAGGTTTATTGGGGAAGGCGAAGTACCTGATTTCCCTGCGGATGCACTTCCAACCTGGAGCAATCAAGAGGATGTAAACCATATGCAGGATATTAAGCTGGTGGATACCGGTGATACGTCAAGAATAGGCAGCAATGCCTTGAATGGCGCTGGAAAGCTTGTACGAATCCTTGCTGGTGATAAGCTGAAACAAATTGGAGATATGGCTTTTGCAAACTGTGAAAATTTGGAGATTGTCCGCATGCAAGGTGTAGAGCAGATTGGAAAAGAGGCTTTCGCCGGGGCGGCGTCAATCGTAGATGATTTGGATGTGCGGGGCGCTAAGTCAATTGGCGATGGTGCATTTAAGGGATGTACCGGTATGACGGATATTCTTCTGGGAGAGAGCCTGCAGTCTTTAGGAAAGGAAGCTTTTGCTTCCTGTAGTGCTTTGGAAACTTTGATTGTTCCGGATTCTCTTGTTTCTATGGGAGAGGGCTGCTTTAGTGGCTGCAGTGCAATCAGGACAATTAATATTCCAAAGGGAATTACAACGGTTCAGGCAAACTGTTTTGCAGACTGCTCGAATTTACAGAAGGTATACTTCTATGGAGATTATCCCGCTTTGCAGGATGGCTGTTTTGGAGACAGTGATACACAGCATGATGATTTAACGATTTATTACAGGGCAGGAAATTCCACATGGGATGCTGCAGGCGACAACTGGAACGGTATTCCGGTTGTGGGGCTGGATAAGTTTTATACAGAGAGACAGGATCATTATTCCTTTGCCAATACTTACAGTTCTTTTGGTTATACAACGAAGTATTTTATCCCAATGCAGCGTTATGTGACCGCTTTGCAGAGTGTTGTAAGAGGAGCCTACTATTATGCAGCGGCAGCTCCTTGGGGCGGCAACTGCTTTGGCATGGCAGCATCTTCTATGGAGTTCTATGAAGGAAACCAGTTTAATGTAAAGGACTATACTTCCACAGCAGAGAATTTATATGATGTTACTGCACCAGGGAATTCCAATGCAGATTTGACAAAGCTGATTGAGATTTATCAGGTATCACAGTTTGTGGATGAAATCGGTGAAGAAATAGCAAAGAATTTTGCAGATAATTCTGACAGAAATGCTGACAAGAATGCTGCAAAATACAGGAAACTGATTAAACAGGTGGAGGAGTTTGAACGTTCCGGCGGATTAGGTGTGGATTCTGCTGCAGACCCGGTAATCATGTGTGTATACACAGCCTGCTCTGGTCATGCTTTAGTTCCGGTAGCTGTGAATATGGATGAGAAGGGAAATTATATCCTGGATGTATATGACTGTAACTCGCCGGATGGATTTAACAAGCTGACGATTAAGAAGGATTTCTCAGGAATTCAGTATGGCAAATACTATATGGCTTCCTTTGTGAAGTATTCTACTATCAGGGATGCCCTGACAAATGCTGATTTTAGTGGTCAGTATTTAAATAAGGCCCCGAAGGAGAGCTCTAATATTTCGATTGCAGTTAACCGCGAAGAGGTAAAACTGGAAAATAGCGGTGACAGGGATTATACAGAGATACCGGGAGCATATGAGCAGAGACGGATGTCTGATGGTTCAGGGGATGCAGAAGATGTATTTGGAGGTATCAGAAGTTTTATACTGCCACAGTCAGAGGGAGAATATCATATAGAGGATATTTCAACAGAAAAGGCAGATAGTGAAGAGGAGGATTTGAAGTACTATGTAGCTACGGAAGATTTGTTCTCCGAAATAGAAACTTCTGATGAGAATGCGAAGCTGGTTGTAAAAAGTACAAGGGATACAGGAGATGATTCTGTTACACTGGAGTCAGAAGATGCAAATACGGAATCTGAGCTTACCGTTATGGACGTATCCGGTATTCAGAAAGAAATATCATTAAAGGGAAGTTCTGTTACGGTAGAAGTGAATAGTGACAAATACATGACCATTTCTGTTTCCGATGATACGAAAGAGATTAAGGTTGATGGTGAAACACTGGAAGTAGGGGATAATAACAAGGCAAAGGTGTCTTTCTATGCATCAGGCAGTGAGAATGCAATGAAGGCTGCTGATATGTCCTGTGATCTGTCTATGGATGATAGTAATAGATTATCTGGTATGGCAGAGTCTTATGTGACATGGGCAAAGGAAGAGGCTGGAAAGGTAGATGTGATTACCAGTGTAAAGGACAGAGAAGGAAATGTAATTGCAGAACAGACAGATAAGGTGCGTGTTGGCCTTGGAATGCAGAAGGTCAATGTGGAACTTAACAATTTAGAAACAAATCTGGGCGATTTGTCAGGCGAATTCAGTGCAGTTTGTGAGATGACAGTCGTTGATGCAGATGGAAATAAAGTGAGTGTTTCCCAGCCGGATATTCTTTTAAGGGCAGCGAGCGGACAGGAAACATCAACACCGACGTCAACGCCAACAACTACACCAACACCAACTGTAAAACCGCAGGGTCCGAGTGTAAACGAACCTGGTATCGTGATTCCGACGCCAACGCCAACACCTAGTGCAACAAAGACACCGGAACCAACAAAAACACCAGAGGCAGCAAAGACACCGGAACCAGCCGATACACCGGCTCCAACGCAGCCTTCCGTTGTAACCCCGGATCCGGTTATCACTCCGGAACCAGTGCCGACTGAGGATCCTGATACGTCAGGAAAACCTTCCGTACCAAAGAAGGGCAAGGTAGTGACTGCAGGTGCCATGAAATATATTGTGGTGAAGTCAGCAAAGAAAAATGGAACGGTAGCCGTATATGGTGCAAAGAAGAAAAATGCCGCAAAGGTTACAATTCCGAAAAAGGTAACGATAAATGGCTATTCCTTTAAGGTAACAGAAATTCATAAGAATGCTTTTGGCAATATGAAAAAATTGTCAGAGGTATCGATTGGTGCAAATGTTACAAAGATTGGAAACAGTGCATTTAAGAATTGTAAGAAGCTTCGGTTTATTATCATTCCGAAGAAAGTGACGACAATTGGAAAGAAGGCGTTTGCAGGATGTACAAATCTGAACTACATGCTTGTAAAGTCGGATAAAATCAAGTCAGTAGGATCCGGTGCTTTCCAGGGTATCACTTCAAAAATGACAGTGAAGACATCGAAAGCAAAGTGGAGAAAGTATGCTACTCTGTTTATGAACAGAGGAAAAATGTCACACAATGCACTGTTTATCATCGACCCGGTAAAATTAAAATATAAGGGAAGATTATATTAATTGTTACGTATAAAGTGAGTGAAATATAGTGGATGAAAAAGTCCCAGACATTACACATTTGGTGTATGTCTGGGACTTTAACCTGCCACCTACTTCTTGCTGTTGCGCTCTTCCATATAACGAAAGACGCTCTGCAGCAGAAGTTTATCATCATAATTTAGTTTGTTAGAAGGTTCCCGAAACAGCATATCATCTACGGAATGTGTTAGATATTCACCCACTAAAATATCATTTGGTGTGACACCTAGCGCGTGGCAGACAGCCAAAAGTGTTTCAAGGGACATATTAACAGTGCCCGTTTCAATATGTGAGATATGTATCACGGAAACATGCGCCATTTCTGCCAAATCAGCCTGAGTAAGCCTTAATTCTTTTCTTCTGCTTTTTATATTTGCTCCAATTCGTGTTCGATTCATAATCAGCCTCCATGTTGTTTTAGTAGCTTAAATACTATATTTAGAATACCAAGTAGAAGTCGGAAAATGAATAAACCAATAAAGATATAGTGTTTTGCTGAGGATAGTTATTGCGGTTTATGGAGATTTTTTGGGTTTGGAGGTGTTTTTTGTGTCCGTAACAAAATTTTCACAAAAAGCAGAATGAAAATTAGTGAAATCTTATTTAAAATGTGATAAAATGTTTTTGGTCTAAACCATGTCTGAAGTATGAAAAAATTAAATGGGCTGGAAGCCAAATGGCCGTACCCAGGAGGCGGAAGGAGGCATTTATTTTTGGATTACTTTGGACATGCATGGTTTCTCTGATCCGTACGTCAGGGATACTGTGTGTTAATAGTGCAGGACGTATGTTCTGCACTATTTGTAATATTAGAGTGAATAAGCTGAATGGATATAGAATAAATAATGGAGGTAGTAGCATGGAACTGTACAATGAAGCAATTAGAAATAAACCGTATGTTGCTGATGAACATTATGATTGTGCACGCAGATATGAGATGTCAGGATATTATTTTGAGGCGTTTGAACAATATGCAATCGCACAGGAATTAATGCTTGGGGGAAATCCGCATCAATTTTCAAAAGAAGAAGTACAGGAGAGAATTGAGCTTGCATTAGAAAAGATAGAAGAATACATGGAAGAAGGTACTGATGATATTGTGCTGGCGAAGACAAAGAAGACATGGCTTGACTATATAGCAATGCAGAGCAGATGCAGATGGGGAATATCATATGATGTCTTTCATTCCGACTATGAAATCATTACAAAAGAATATATGGATTATGTTAATCTTCCGAAATTATATGTTGGATATGCGCAGGGGATTAGAAATGATTATTATTTAAAGCAAAAGGGGGCGTTAAAAGATTCAATCTTTGCATTAAGTAAATCAACATATGATACCAGGGCAGAATTGCAGAGAATTTATTTTACAGGTAAAGAAGTAACGATAACATGGGATTGTGAATATTTTCTGCCGGTTGTGATGGAATCATCGGAAATATTAGTGATTGAAAATAATGGAAAGTCATTTAATGTTTCGCATTCAGGAGAAAAGCAGTTCATTAATTACCGTATGCCGGCGGGAGAGAGTAGGATGTACTCAAAAAGTGAATTCCGTATAGGGGAAATTATTCCAATTACCCATGCTCCTGAAAGGAAACGTTTGGTTTTGAATATATTTGTGGATGGTTTATCCCAAATAGTGCAGCAGGAGAATTTTGCAAATCTTATGCCGCATACTTATCGATTTTTTCAAAAGGGTATTGTCTGTAATAATGTTTATACAGCAGGTGACTGGACATATCCTTCTATTGCAAGCATTGTAACAGGGCAGACAATGGCAGAACATAAGATGCTGCATTCAAAACTGAAACGCAGACTGGATATAGATACACCGATTCTGTTTGAGTATTTTAAAGCAGCCGGATATAATACTTCTAAAATAGGAGGAAACTGGAGGATTACTCCCGGTTATGGCTATGCAAGGGGGATGGACAGGGTATTCTATCAAAATCATTATGTCGGTTATCCGGCTGAGGATATCGTATCCGATGTAATCGAACAGATACATGGGATGAGGGAAACAGACCAGTTTATCTGGATGGAAATTGGTGAGCTTCATCAGATAGCAGATGGACTTGGCTTGGAAGGGCTTCTGAAAGAATTCCCTATAAGCAGTATACAGGAAATACAAAAGGATATTAACTCTGTAAAACAGACATATAGCCCGATGAAGATTCAGCTTTATTTAAAGGAGATTGAGAAAGTAGACCGTAAATTAGCTGCTTTGTATCAGTATATCGAAGAATATTATGCAGAGGATGAGGTGGTGGTTTCGCTGTTTTCAGACCATGGACAAGGTTATCTGTTAAAGCAGGAGGATGAATTTCTAGGGGATGGGAGAAGCAAAGTCGCTTTTATGGTTCGTAACGGTGAATTGTCAGGGCAGACAGACGAGGTGATTTCTACTTGTGATTATACAGCGATTTTATGTAAATTGGCAGGAATCGAGTATTCTTATGACAATACGGATGCACATCTGCCATGTACCTTTGGGGGAGTGGATGAGAGAGAGTTTGCAATTTCGGAAAGCATTCATGTTGGAGATCCATATCAGATTTCTTTGAAAGGAAAAGATTTTGTTTTCTATTTAGAAGGGAAAGAGGATGTGACCTCAGAATGCCGTATTCCACTTGAAGATTATACGGTTAAGCTGTTAGACAAAGAAGAGGTTAATACGATAGAGGATAAAGACAGAATAGAATATTATACAGCATATTGTTTGAAACATATCGATTCTTGTGTGATTAAGAATGAATTAGGCAATTAACCGGAGGTAAGAGATGGAAAAAGGAATATTATACTGGATTACTGGTCTTTCGGGTTCGGGAAAGACGACAATAGGAAGTTCCCTGTATTATGAGCTGAAGAAGCGCTATAGTAATTTGGTGATTTTGGATGGAGATATATTAAAAAAATTAACAGGAGATTCTTTGGGATATTCCAAAGAGGACAGGCTAAAGCGTGCTGGTATTTACTCCAATTTCTGTAAGATTTTAACAGATCAGGGGATTTCGGTAATCATATGCACGGTAGCTATGTATGATTCTGTGCGCCAGTGGAACAGAAATCATATAGAGCGTTATGTGGAAATTTTTTTGGATGTAGAAAAAGCAGTTTTGATGGAAAGAGACAAAAAAGGTTTATATTCAGGACAACTTGCTGGAAAAGTATCAGATGTAGCCGGTTTGGATATAGAGGTGGAGTTTCCAAAGAATCCCGATATTATTCTTAAAAATAATGGAAATATCAGTGTGGCAGAATGTGTAAAAAGGATTTTGGATTTTGAGGTAAAGGAAAAAGATTCTTTCAAACGTGATATGGCATATTGGGATAGCTATTATAGAAAGAAAGCAGTTGAAATACAGAAACCAAGTGAGTTTGCAAAGGTAGTACTTTCAAACTTGCAGCCTGGGAAGAGTTTAATAGATTTGGGATGTGGGAATGGACGGGATAGTGTTTTTTTTGTAGAAAACAATCTTGCAGTAACAGGAATAGATATCTCGGAGGAAGCAATTTCACAGCTGAATCAGATGCATTTAAAGAATGCAAACTTTGTGTGTGATGATTTTGTGACATCAAAAGTTTTATATCAGATTCAATATGATTATGTTTATAGCAGATGGACAATGCATGCAATATCTGAGTCCCAGGAGGAGGAATTATTACAGAATGTATTTAAAGCCCTAAAGCCAGATGGTCTCTTTTTTATTGAAGCCAGAAGTATTCATGATGAATTGTATGGAAAAGGGAAAAGGGTTGGTGAAAATGCTTACGTATTTGATGAACATTATAGAAGATTTATGGATAAGGAACGTTTTATAGATAAAATGGAAAATGCAGGTTTTGTTATCCATTCTGTTGCAGAAGGACGTGATTTTTCGAAAACGCAGTCTTCGAATCCGGTTCTTATCAGAATAGTAGCCTCAGTAACAGAAGAAGGGATAATTTCTTGACAAAAGGAAAGGAAGGTATAGAATATACAGACGAAGGAATATGATTTAGAATAATTGAAAGAAAATGGAAAAGGAAAAGAAGGAAATGGACAATTTTGCTAATGGAAAAGAGGAAATGGACAGGTACTCTTTGCGTGGTAAGGTTTTTAACAGGATTCGGGAGGATATTCTGGCAGGAAATTATAAGGAGCGGGATGAATTAAAGGAAGCGGTAATCAGCAAGGAGATGGGTGTATCAAGGACGCCTGTCAGGGAAGCGCTGCGCCAGCTTGAATTAGAGGGGCTTGTCAGTATAATTCCCAATAAAGGCGCTTATGTGAATGGGATTACAGCGAAGGATATTTATGATATCTATACGATTCGCTCCTATTTGGAGGGACTTTGTGCCAAATGGGCATGTGAACATATTACCAGAGAGCAGATTGAAGATTTGGAGGAGATTATTTATCTGAGTGAATTCCATATTCAGCGGGAGCATTGGGAGCAGATTTTTGAGTTGGATAACCGTTTTCATTTCTATTTATATAGAGCTTGCGGAAGCAAGGTTTTAGAGCATATTTTATCGGACTATCATCATTATGTGGAACGGGTGCGGAAGAATACGCTGTCTTCCCAGGAGAGGGCGAGGACAGCCAGTGCAGAGCATAAGGCAATTTTAGAGGCAGTAGCTAATAAAGATGAAGAGAAGGCGGAGCGGCTGGCAAATGAACATATCTTCCAGTCTATGGAAAATATCAGGCATCAGGGGCTGGAGTGGTTAATGGAAAGGCATGAAGAATAAGATAGGAGTAGTATGGCAATAAAGGATTATATTAAAAAAATATATCTATTATATATGAAATATAAAGAGATAATATTATATCTGGTATTTGGCGGGTTGACAACGTTAGTTAATATTGTCGGATATATTCTGCTTAGCAGATGGCTGCGGATGGATACGATGCCTGCAAATGGCATTGCGCTGGCATTGAGTATCCTGTTTGCATATGTGACGAATAAAATATTTGTCTTTGAAAGCAGGACAGACAGCCTATCGGCGGCAGTCAGGGAGTTTTGTTCTTTTATTGCCTGCCGTCTGGTTACTATGGCAGTTGATATGCTGATTATGTATGTAACAGTGGATATTTTTGGCTGGTTTGATGTAGCCATGAAATTATTGGCAAATATTATTGTAATTGCACTTAATTTTGTATTTAGCAAGCTGATTATCTTTAAGAAAAGCTGAGTATTGGCGTTTGCAGTGAAGTAGTTCACTTTATAAAAAGCGTGTAGAAATGAGGATTAGGTTGAAAAATCATTCTAAAGAAACAGAAAGCGTTTCTAAGAATGCTTATTGTTTCACACAAGAAAAACGAAAAAAACAGCGTTTTTTCATCACTATTTATGCCGCTGAAAGCGGCATGGGGGATTATTATGAAATTGCTTGTTCCAGACTTGTATTCCTATAGCTTAGATGAAATTCTTTCTGTTCTTATTCAGAAAAATTACAGTATAGTACCATATCATGGAAAGCCCAGAAGTTTTTATTATGATCCTGTTTTTCAAAGGAATATGATACAGAAAATTGAAGAACAGGAGATTGATGTGGTGTTTTCTTTGCAGTTTCTTCCAATTCTGTCTAATATATGCGAAAAATTGAAAATTCCATATATCTCATGGTGTTATAATGACCAGATTAACAGACTTCTTTTGAGTGACAGTGTTTTTAATAGCTGCAATTTTATCTTTCATACTGACAGTAAGTGGGTACTAAAACTTCAGCGGCTGGGTGTTAAGCAGGTTTTCTATTTACCATGGGCAGCAAGAACCATTAAACGTGAGCAGATTTGTGCAATATCTTCTGAATCTGTTATGGACATAGCTGTTTTTGATACCGGAAATTCGGAAGCATTGCGTCTGTATATAGAAATGCTGACACGGCTTGACCGGCGCACAAGAGGATTTTTAGACGGTTTAATACAGGCACAAGGTAGTATCTATGGATTTAATTTTATAGAAAATGTACTGAATGATGAAACTCTTTCCTTTCTACAGAAGGCGGCTTCTCTTCCGGTTCTTAGGGGAAGTACTGCGGATATGGCAGAATTATATGCTTTTCAGATATTATACCCAGTAGTTACAAAGAAGGAATTAGATAGTATTTTAAGAAATTTAGAAGAGGAAGAGCAAATGCATACCTGTTTTTATTCCTCTTGTTTTCTAGAGCATTTAAAACATATTAAGCAAAGCGATTTGCCAACAGATAGTTCTGTTTTTAGGGATATCTATATAAATAGTAAAATTAATTTGCTAATAGCTCCACGTGAAATTCAGAATGGTATACCAGTACAGGCAATGGATATTATGGGATGTGGCGGCATTTTGATGACAAATTTTCAAAATGATTATTTACAGTATTTCGAACCGGGAACAGATTATATTTATTATGAATCAACCGATGATATTTCAGATAAATTAAAATATTATCTTCAACATGAGGAAAAACGTATTGCAATATCCAGGAATGCTTTTCATAATATAATGCAAAATCACACATTTGAGCTGCGGTTAGAAGAGATGATTGACCTTTTAAACTTAAATTGACATCTGGGGAGTTTCATTATGAAAATATTATTTTTTAAATCAAATATTTTTATGCAGGAGGACTGGTTTGAAACATTGAAGAAGGCCGGATATGATGTTGACCCGGTAACATATGTCTTTACGGATTATATAAAGGATGATTTTTTTGCTAAAAAATTCAGGAAAAGGCTGCAAAAGATTTCCTATGATGCGGTTGTATCTTTTAACTTTTATCCTGTGATTTCTGATATCTGTCGTGAGTTTCAGATAGTTTATATATCCTGGATTTATGATAGTCCCATTCCACATTTTCAAAATTTTGATTCACCATATAATCATGTTTTTCATTTTGATAAAATGGATGTACAGGAATATATTCAAAAAGGATATCAGCAGATACATCATTTACCTTTGGCTGTAAATACGGAGCGTTTGGATAACCAGCTTACTGCTTTAACACAAAAGCCTGAATATTATCATGATATTACTTTTGTGGGAAATTTATATACGAATCGCTCCATACAGGCCCGTAACTTTGTTTCATCCGATTATATACAAGGGGTTTTACAAGGGTATGCTGCTGCACAATCACAATTTTTTAATCATGATATTGTGGGAGAATTAATAAAGAAATCCCCGTTTATCAATGTCAATGCATTTTCAGAAGATTTTCCGCTGGAGCATTTAATACGTTCAGTGCATGAAGAAGCAACCCATCAGGAGCGAAAGAATATTCTGCGGAAATTGTCCCAGTACTTTTCTGTCGATTTATACACATCAGAAGAGGTATGTGATATTTATAACCTGCACGTTCATCCTGCGGTTGGCTATTATACAGTGATGCCGGATGTTTTCAGGCATAGCTGCATTAATTTGAATATCAATTATCGCACGATACGTTCCGGGATGTCGGCAAGACTACTTGATATCATGGGCTGCGGCGGTTTTCTTATGACAACACCTCAGCCCGAATTATTTGACTATTTTGTTCCTGATGAAGATTTCGTTACTTTTACCTCCTTTGAAGAGCTGGTTGATAAATGTAATTATTATTTGCTCCATGAAGAGGAACGGCATCAGATTGCAATGAATGGATATCAGAAAGTAAAGGGGGCGCACACATATGAGGCACGTTTTCCAGAGTTATTTGCATTTATTTAAAATTTTGTAGTAGATTGTAAATAAGGCTGTGGTTTAGTTCTTGCAAATAAATATATCCTATAGTACAATAATAGATAATGGATAATGGAACGGGATAGTGTAACAGATGATGCAGAAATACATACAATGGAATCTCTGTAAGCAGATACCTGTTTGGATTGGAGGAGAGTATGGATACAAATATTTTACTGGAGAGCGGGACAAATGAGCTGGAAATTTTAGAGTTTATGGTCAGTGGGAATTATTACGGCATTAATGTAGCAAAGATTCGTGAGATTCTTGTATACAATCCTTTAACCCCGATACCAAATGCGCATCCGAATGTGGAGGGAGCATTTACTACGCGTGGAGAGACAATTTCAATTGTTAATCTTGCCAGATGTCTGGGGATGAAAGAGTATACAGAGCCGAAAAAGGATATGTTCCTGATTACAAACTTTAATGAGCTTAATACAGGTTTCCATGTTCATGGTGTAGTTGGAATCCACCGTGTAAACTGGTCATCCATCATTAAGCCTGACAGCATGGTAAACAGTGCAAGTTCCAGTGTTGCAACAGGTATTGTAAATTTTGATGGAAAACTTGTTATCCTGTTGGATTTTGAAAAAATTGTAGCGGATATTGCGCCGGAAGTAGGAATTAAGTTATCTGATTTGGACAAGATGGGCCAGAGAAAGACTTGTGCAGCACCAATTATTTATGCAGAGGATTCACAGCTTTTGAGTACTATGATTTTTGATGGTCTGAATAAAGCTGGATATACAAATCTGATTCCGATGAATAATGGTTTGGAGTTGTGGGAACTGCTTCAGAAATATAAAGAGGAGGGTAACGTTAGGGATAGAGTTGCCTGTGTTGTTACAGATATTGAGATGCCGCAGATGGATGGGCATCGATTGCTCCGTTTAATCCGTTCTGATTCGGAGTTAAAAGATATTCCGGTTATTATCTTCTCATCTCTGATTAATGAGGAGATGGAGAGGAAGGGAGAACGGCTTGGCGCAAATGCACAGCTTTCAAAGAATGAATTTGGTGCATTTGTGGAGAAACTGGATGAACTGCTTTTGGAATAGAAGATAACAGCATTTGTGATTGAAATTGATAGAAAGCGCACCAACAGAGTCGGTGCGCTTTCTTGACTTATAGGAAATTGCTCGAAATGTAGCGGTACACCAACAAAAATGCTAAAGCATTTTTGCTAGCGCACCAGCGAAGTCGGTGCACTTTCTTATGATTCCAGAGGTTAGCCGGCCAGTAGCCTATTGCATTGGATTAATCCCCAGCCCTGTCTGGAATGGGAATAGCCTAGATTGAGGGAGGTATTGCGAAGGCGCAGTTTAATCTCCTTGTTACTCAGATATGGATATTTTTCCAGCAGAAGCGCAGCACACCCACTGATGATTGGGGTAGCCATAGAAGTGCCGGTACGGGCAAAGTAAGGGATTCCATTATAAAGTTCAGGGCTGTCTTTGAAAGAAGGCATAGGAAAATAGCTGTTTGTGGCTTGATTGAATATCATTGGGTAGCAGCTTACAATATTAGAGCCCGGTGCAATGATGTCTGGCTTTTTAATACAGCTTGAGGTAGGGCCTCTTCCAGAGTAGTCATGATAATCACCGTTTCTTATCATATCAGAGGAGCCTACGGTAACTATTTTGCGGCTGTTGCCTGGCGCACCAATGGTATGGGGACCAGGACCATGATTACCGGCTGCTGTGAATACGGTAAGCCCTGCACTCCAAAGCCTGTTAACGCCCTGCACAAGTGGTGATGTTTCATCGAAGTTCTTTCCGCGGGTACTTCCAACGGATATATTTACAATACGGATATCGTATTCTTTATAATGTTTTAAAAGCCATGAAATACCAGCAAGTACATTTTCGGTACTTCCTTCGCCACGCTGGTTCAGTACTTTTATCACGACAAAGTGGCAGTCTGGGGCAATACCATCAAAAAGATGGTTACATGCATTGCCGTTACCGCCAAGGATTCCGGCAATATGGGTTCCGTGGCCGTTATCGTCATAGTAGTTTTTTTTTCCATATACAGTATCCAGAAAATCTACCAGCCTGTTCTGGTTTTTAGGAAATAAATCAGGATGGTAGCCAATACCTGTGTCGAAAATAGCGACACCAATGCCTTTGCCGGTCAGATGTTCTCTGCGGGCAAAGTTCAGGTGGATAATTTGTGCTGCACGGTTCATAGTAACTCCATACCGTTTTTATTTTTTATAATATATGATATTTGGACAATTTGAGTGACTTTTGGAAAATATTGTGGTAAACTATTCCTCATGAAATGCGTATGCTGTCATAAAGGCATATTTGAAAGTGGGAAAAGGAATGAAAAAAATAGGTTATCTGCTTTTTGCAGTTATTTTTAATATATGCAGGTTGTTTCCAATTAAAAGTGGTAAAAATATATTATTTAATGGACATAATCATGGTTTGAATGGAAATCTGCTACAGATAAAGAGGGGGCTTATGTGGGAAGAGCCTTCTGTGGAAATAAAGTGTTACGCCAAAAGAGATATGTTTGCCGGGGGAGGCTTAGGAAAAATAAAGGGAATTTTTGGATTTTTTATTCTTTTGCCGTTTCAAATGGCAACTGCACAAACAATTTTTTTGAATGATAATTTTCTTCCGTTAGCTTACTGTTATCCATCAAAGAAAACAAAAATTGTCCAGTTATGGCATGGTGCCGGAGCTTTTAAGAAGTTTGGGCTGTCAACAGAGACAAATGAAAGGGTAAAGCAGCAAGTAGCGCGGGCTAATTCCAGATTAACGCATTTATTTGTGACCTCTAAAAAGGTCATTCCTTTTTATCAGGAGGCATTTGGTATTGAGAGGGACAGAATTTATGTGACAGGTATTCCGGTGACAGATGTCTATTTTCAGCAGGATAAAATAGAGCAGGGACGGGAACGTTTTTACAGAATATATCCAGAATTATGTGGGAAAAAGATACTTTTGTATACACCGACATTTCGCAGGACAAGTCAGGAAAATATAGAAATTATGGAGCATTTTCCGATGGAAAAGCTGCAAAAGCTTTTGGGGGATACCTGGGTGGTTTTAGTAAAAATGCATCCGAAATATCCTGTGGACAATCTCCCAAAGCATTCTTTCTGCTATGATATGACAAATTATGCCCATATAACCGATTTGTATTTTGTATCGGATTTAATGGTGACAGATTACTCGTCTACGATAGTAGAATACGTGCTTTTAGACAAACCTGTTATCCTGTATGCTTATGATTTGGCAGAGTATGACAGGGGTTTTTACAGAGACTATGAAGGTTCGGTGCCTGGGGAGATAGCACAGAATGAAGAGGAGCTTTTGGAACTTTTTTCCAGACTGGGAGAGGATAATACACGCAGAAGGGCCTTTGCTGATATGCAGTATGACAACAAGGACAGTGGTGCTACCGAGCGGATTTTGTCTCTTTTGAGGGAGTAATCTGTTTTCATCGTTACTATTTACGGTTGCTCTAAACATCATATGTAAAATGATCCGGCCTGTACGTGATTGTTTTGGCAGACGGAAAATCATACTTGAAAAGAGGTTGCAAATGAAGGATGAAATTCAAATAATTTCACAGCAAATTGACAGGGAAACCAGCCTTTTGCACTTAAAAGCAAAGGGCAGTGTGGTCAGTCCGATTGCAAATCATAAACTGCGAATCCTTTTGGTTTTTTCTGTGAAGGGAATGGTCAGAAGGTTTCCGGTAGAGGCTGTCTGTACGGATGGGGATAATAGCATCTTGTTTGAAATGGAGGAGAATATTAGTCTTTCCGATATTTTTTATCATGTGGATAGTGAGATGCAAAAGGTTCGGATACGCTTTGAATATTGTGATGCCAAAGGCCACTGGATAGAATTTGACGATACATTAGACTTGGATGGTGGATTTTTTCAAAAAAAGGAGGCAGGAAAATCCTTTGGAAAGCGTTTCCTGCAAAAAACAGTTTATGTATTTTGTACACTGCTTCTGCCTGTCTGGCTGTTTGATGGGTATCTGGTGGTAAAAGGGAAAAAGGCATCTCCTTATGTGGACAAGGAGATAAAAGGCAAAAAGGGGATGTTCTACCATGCGCAGGGGATTGTAAGGAAACTGACCGGATATGGCTACAGCATGAGAGAATTAAAAACCGGATATTTTGCGAAACAGTATCAGGCTGCCTGCCGAAAGGCTGCAAAGCCGGAAGGAATCCTTTTCTTATCGGAAAGAGAGACGGACGGTGGAGGAAACCTGGATTTCATCCGGAAAGGAGTGCAGAAGGAAGGGTTGCCATGGAAAGAATTTATTGACACAAGGCCAGTAAATAAACTTCCTTTTGCAGAACTACGAAGGGCGGCAAGGATGGCAGCAGGCGCAAAGGTTATTATACTGGAAGATTTCTATCCGCAGATTCATCAGGTAGAACTTCGGAAGGAGACCAGGCTTTTGCAGTTGTGGCATGCTTGTGGAGCTTTTAAAATGTTTGGTTTGTCGGATATTGGCAAAGTGAGTAATCTGCATCAGGATACCAGAAATCATAGGAATTATTCTGCGGCATTTGTCAGTGGGAAACAAATGGTTCCCTTTTACAGTGAGGCGTTTGGAATTTCTACTGATAAAGTACTTCCGCTCGGCGTACCAAGAACAGATATTTTTTTTGATGAGGATTATAAGAGGCAGATTTGTGAAAAACTTTTCGTAAAGTACCCGGTGCTTTGCGGGAAGAAAGTGGTTCTTTTTGCACCGACTTTTCGGGGAAGCGGCAATAAAAGGGCATATTATCCAACAGAAATGTTTTCGGTAGAAGAGTTTTTGAAAGATATGCCGGAGGATACGATTTTGGTGCTTAAAAATCATCCTTTTGTAAAGCAGACATTTTTTTTTCCAGAGAAGTACAGAGACAGGGTGCTTGATTTGACGGGCAGGGAAAATATAAATGATGTGTTGTTTGTAACGGATTTACTGATTACAGATTACAGCTCCTGCATTTTTGAGGCGGCGCTTCTTGCAGTACCAATGCTGTTTTATGTGTTTGATTTGGAGGAGTATGTGAAGGGGCGGGATATTTATTTTGATTTTGCGTCCTTTGCACCAGGGAGTCAGGTAAAGACGTTTGAAGAACTTTTATTGGAAGCAGGCAGGCTTTTGCAAGGGGGAGCTAATCAGCAATATGAGTACAATGGTGAAAAAAGAAAGGAATTTTGCGAATATTTCTTAGACTGTTTGGATGGGCACTCAACAGAACGGATTTTAGCATATATCAGGGAATTGCTGGTATAAGTACATGGAAAGGGAATGGATGAGGAGTTGACGGGAAATTCACTATGATTTATTATGATACTAGAATGTTTGCAGGATTGCGGGAATTGTGAAACAATGGAGTAATCCGTTGGTTTCCGTCAGGGTCAATGTTTCCGTGTTTGTAGGAAATGAGGGATGAAATGAAAATGGTTGAGAAGTATAGAAGAGAGCTGGAAGCCTTTGAAAAGGGAAAGAGCAGCTATGAATGGGATGAACTGGAGGAGTTAATTACAGATGATTTTGAAGAGGAAAGGCTTTCTTCGGAAGAGTTTGATAGTTTGATGCAGCAGTTGATGGAACTGGAACCGGAGTAAAAAGGATAGTGATGTCAGGGGTTGTATTGGTTAGAGGAGGACAAAGTGGAGAATAGGACGCCAGAAGAGGAGTTGGAATATAGAAGATATCTTCGAAGAAGGATTCGGATGCGGAAGCGAAGAAGAAAGGTTATGATTGCAAGGGGAATTGTAGCGGTTGTAGGAATCTTTTTCATCTTTTTCGTTTTTTATGGGATTGGAAAACTGACCGGGCCTATTGGTGGCGGGAAGAAGGAAGCAAAGGTGACGGAGAAGCCGGTGGCTACGCCTCTTGTCGTAGATATTCCAGAGGGCTACGAAGAAGTATACAGGCAGTTATATGATATGCGGAAAGATTATTCGGAAGTGGATGATATTTTGATTAATCTTGGGAAATATCCAATCGATTTACTGACGCTTCTGACGAAAAACACAGAAACACTTTCGTTTGTCAGTGACTATCTGATGCATATAGATGATAAGAAAGCAAATGGCGGGATAGAGGAAGAAGAGTTAGATGGTACGATTCCTTTGTTCCAGCAGTGGGATAAGCGCTGGGGATATGTAAAATATGGAAGTAATATTTTAGCAATTAACGGATGCGGGCCTACCTGTATGTCTATGGTGTATACAGCCCTGACAGGAAAAACAGACAGAAATCCTGCAGCGATTGCAGAGTTTTGTATAGAGAATAATTATTATACAGAAGATTCAGGTACTTCCTGGACATTGATGTCAGATGGTGCAAAGAAATTAGGTCTGGATGCAGAAAAAATTTCACTAACACAGGAAGTGATAAAAGAGAAGATAAAGACTGGTCAGCCGGTTATCTGCAGCATGAAGCCGGGGGATTTTACAGAAACAGGACATTTTATTGTACTGAGCAGTATTTCAGAGGATGGAAAACTGCAGGTAAAGGACCCGAACAGTATTTCGCGTTCTGGAAAGGAATGGGATTTTGATACGGTATTTGGGCAAATAAAAGCAGCATGGGCATATTCTTATGCTATGGAATAAAAAACAGGCAGTATGTGTTATATTACGCAGGATGGAGGCAGCTTATGGAATATCAACCAAATGAGGGGCTTGATATTAAAATTGATAACGGAGAACTGGAAACAAGTACGGTTCCGACAGATTTTACAGAGCCGGAAGTACTTTACCAAAAATTAATTGATATGGTACAGCGCTATCATCCGTCTGATGATATTCATTTGATTGAAAAGGCATATAAGATAGCGTATAAGGCTCATGACGGGCAGTTGCGTAAGTCCGGGGAACCATATATTATACATCCGGTATGTGTCTGTATTATTCTTGCGGAATTAGAGCTTGATAAGGAGACAATCGTTGCGGGAATGCTTCACGATGTAGTAGAAGACACCGTAATGACAAGTGAAGAAGTTGCAGAGGAGTTTAGTGATGAGGTTGCACTTTTAGTGGATGGCGTTACAAAATTAACACAGTTGAATTATGTTGCAGATAAGGTCGAGGTGCAGGCAGAAAACCTTCGCAAGATGTTCCTTGCCATGGCAAAGGATATTCGGGTTATTTTGATTAAACTGGCTGACCGTCTTCACAATATGCGTACCATGCAATACCAGACTCCAAAGAAGCAGAAGGAAAAGTCTACAGAGACAATGGATATTTATGCTCCTATTGCAGACAGGCTTGGTATATCTAAGGTAAAGGTAGAGTTAGATGATTTGGCATTTAAGTTTTTGGAGCCTGAGATGTATGAAGACCTTGTGCAAAAGCTGGAGCAGGGTAAGGTTCACAGGGAAGAATTTATTAGTGATATTGTAGCTGAGGTGCGGCATCATATTGAGGAAGCAGGGATTGAAGCAACAATTGACGGGCGTGCCAAGCATTATTTTAGTATTTATAAGAAAATGGTTACGCAGAACAAAAAGCTGGAGCAGATTTATGATTTGTTTGCGATTCGTATTATTGTGGAAAATGAGCGTGACTGTTATACGGCTCTTGGAGTGATTCATGAGATTTATAAGCCGATTCCCGGGCGTTTTAAAGATTATATTGCAATGCCAAAGCCCAATAATTACCAGTCCTTGCATACAACGTTAATTGGGCCACAGGGACAGCCGTTTGAAATCCAGATTAGGACATATGAGATGCATCGTACCGCAGAGTATGGTATTGCTGCGCACTGGAAATATAAGGAAAACCAGTTTGGCCATGACAGTGCAGACAGTGAAGAGGAAAAGCTTACGTGGCTCAGGCGTATTTTGGAATGGCAGCGGGATATGTCGGATAATAAGGAATTTTTAAGTCTTTTGAAAAATGACTTAGACCTTTTTTCTGACCAGGTATATTGTTTTACGAAAGATGGTGATGTGAAAAACCTTCCGGCAGGCTCTACACCGATTGATTTTGCTTACGCGGTTCACAGTGCAGTAGGAAACAGAATGGTTGGTGCAAGGGTAAATGGAAATCTGGTCAATATTGATTATCTGATTCAGAACGGGGACAGGGTTGAGATTATTACTTCGCAAAATTCCAGAGGGCCAAGCAGGGACTGGCTTGCTATTGTAAAGAGTACACAGGCGAAGAATAAGATTAATCAGTGGTTCCGTTCCGAGTTTAAAGAAGAGAATGTGGTTCGTGGAAAGGAGCTTTTGGCTTCTTACTGTAAGACACAGGGAATTGTGCTGACAGATTTGCTAAAGCCTGCATATACGTCGGCCTGTATGAAAAAGTATGGTTTCAGGGATTGGGACTCTGTGCTTGCAGCGATTGGACATGGAGGGCTGAAGGAAGGCCAGGTAATTAATAAGCTGCAGGATGCATACCGCAAGCATCATCCAACGTATGCGACGGATAAGGATATACTGGATGCTGTAAATGGAAAGAAAAAAACTTTGGGGAACCAGGCACCGCGTCTTGCAGCGATTAAATCAAAGAGTGGTATTGTAGTTGCAGGATTAAATGATGTATCCGTTCGTTTCTCAAAGTGCTGCAGTCCGGTACCGGGAGATGAGATTATTGGTTTTGTCACAAGAGGGCGTGGAGTGTCCGTTCACCGTACAGATTGTGTAAATATGATGAATTTATCAGATCAGGACAGAATGCGGATTATTGAGGCGGAGTGGGAGACTGCGACCGAAGGAAAAGAAAGCGAGCTGTATGATACCGAGATAATAATTTATGCATATGATAGAATGGGGATTTTATTAGATATTACAAAGATATTTACGGAAAATAAGATAGATGTTAAGTCTGTTAACAGCCGTACCAGCAAGCAGGGGATTGCTACTATTAATATGGGATTTGCGATTCGGAGTGTAGAGGAGCTGCACAATTTAACAAAGAAGATTTTGCAGGTAGAGGGCGTAAAGGATATTCAGAGGACACAGTCGTAGAATATAGCTGGTTTCTGTGTATATGATGAGCTGGATGGAAGGAAATGGAGTGGATATGAAAAAGTTGATATGTGATTTTAGGGTAGTAGGGTCTGTTCAGACAAATTGTTATTTTTTCAGTGAGCATGAGACGGGAGAATGTGTTTTGGTAGACCCGGGAGATGATGCAAAAGATATTAAGCAGTATATAGAAAAGAAAGAGTTAAAGCCGACAGCCATCCTGCTGACGCATGGACATTTTGACCATATTCTTGCAGTGAAAGAGATAAAGGAAAAGTATGGTGTACCGGTATATGCGGCAGAGGCTGAGAAAGAGGTTTTATTCGATTCGGAAATGAATTTATCGGGACAAATAGGGAGGCCGGTTACGATAGAGGCGGATTACTGGCTGAAAGACGGGGAAACAATCAGGCTTCTTGGTCAGGAAGTGCGCTGTATTTTGACACCGGGGCATACCTGCGGAGGGATGTGCTACTATTTTCCAAAAGCAGGGGTTCTTTTTTCGGGAGACACCTTATTTCAGGAATCTGTTGGAAGAACCGATTTTCCAACCGGGAGCATGAGTACCCTGATTCGCTCGATTCGAAAAAAGCTTTTTGTGCTGCCGTCGGCAGTCAGAGTGTATCCTGGACATGGATTGATGACAACAATTGAAAATGAAAAGATGTATAATCCGTTTGCAATGGAGTGATAACAGCCATGATAGAATTGGTTTTATCAGAAAGGGACTTTGATTATGAACTCCAGGCACTGGTAAACAGCTTCTTTCCGGGACAGAGAAGTACGGTTTCCGTCTGTGGGATGGAGGGGGCTTTCACCAGAGATGCAATGGAGCAATATAGTATCAATCAAACAGAGAGCAGTCTGCACATTGGGGTTTATTTGGGAATGGGGCAAATCGTGGTCTCTCTTTTGTGTGGAGAAATTTGGAGGGTAAAGGAGTCAGCGGTATCCGGCGGCGACTGGCATAAGCATGAAGATAAATCGGCACATCCTTACCGTACGTACTATAAAAATGTGTTGAAGCGGCTTCTTTTCCTTCTTTTAAAAGAACTACCAGAGGATGTTCTGCCAGAAGGAGTGTCCAAAAAGGCTCCTGTGTGGGGAACGATGACAGGTGTCCGTCCAACCAAAATTCCAATGAATGAATTGTTGCAGGGAAAGAGCAGGGAAGAGGTGGAGCAGTCTCTTGAAACGTGGTACTGCTGTACAGAGGAGAAGAAGGAGCTTTGTATAGAGATTGCTTTGCGGGAAGCAGAGCTTTTGAAGGATGTGGATTTTGAAGAGGGATTTAGCCTGTATATTGGAATTCCTTTTTGCCCAACCACTTGTTTATACTGTTCCTTCCCGTCTTATCCAATGGAACGTTTTGGGCATTTGGCAGAGGAATACCTGCAAGTTTTAAAAAAAGAAATCCGGGCGGTAGCGAAACAATGCATGGGACGTAAACTGACCAGTATTTATATCGGTGGTGGTACACCTACAGCTCTGACAGCAGGACAGTTAGAGGAACTGCTTGCCTGTGTGCGTGATTGTTTTCCGGCGGAAAGAGATTGTGAATTTACGGTTGAGGCAGGAAGACCGGATAGTATTACGGTGGAGAAACTTGCTGTTTTAAGAAATTATGAGGTAGAGCGTATCTCGGTCAATCCTCAGACCATGCAGCAAAAGACACTGGATCTGATTGGGCGCAGACATTTAGCGGATGATACGAAAAAGGCATTTTGGATGGCAAGAGAGGCTGGATTTACCAATATTAATATGGATTTGATTATTGGGCTGCCAAAGGAGACAACTGTAGAATTTTCTGACACACTGGAGCAGATAAAAGCGTTAAATCCGGATAGTATTACGGTGCATTCTCTGGTAATTAAAAGAGCATCTGCTCTGCGGAGCCTGTTGGAGGAACGAGGAGATTTTCTGGCAGAAGAGAGGTTTCGAAGAGAACAGATGGAGCAGATGCTTGTTATGGCAGGAGAATTTGCAAAAAAGGAAGGCTATCTTCCTTATTATATGTACAGACAAAAAAATTCAGCGGGGCATTTTGGCAGCTCTGGCCAGGAGAATATTGGATATGCACGGGAAGGAAAGGAATGTTTGTACAATATTCTTATTATGGAGGAGATGCAGACCATAGTAGCCTGCGGAGCCGGTGCGTCAACAAAAATTTATGATGATGAACTTAAGCAGGTCAAACGCATTGAAAATGTCAAGGATGTTACCCAGTATATAGGGAGAATAGGGGAAATGATAGAAAGAAAGCGTGTATTGTAAGATATTGGCGTTGAACAATTTAACAAACATAAAGTTATAGAGGTGATTTTGTGATAAGAAAGTTGAGATATGGCAATACAAATACATAAATCACATATTCAAATTGCAGATGAGATTTTCAGAAGATAAACAGTAATTGCGCTGAAAAAAGAAAGAGGTGAATCGTACCGTGCTGGAACCAAACATTTTTTTGGAAACATTTTTAGATACTTTGACCGGGCATTTGGCATTGGCGTTTTTCCTGTTGGCTGTGACAGATGAAGGGAATATTTGGAGGCAGCTGAAGAAATTGCCGCTGCTGATTCTGTCCCCATTCCTTGTAGTTCTGCTCTCCTACGGACTGTCTGCCGTTCCAGAATTGAGGATGGCGCATTATTTTATTCTCTCCGTTTTTACTCTTATCCTGTGCACTCTTTGGGTACGGTGGGCGTGGCAGTTAGGATTTTGGAGTGCCTTTGCCGCCACTTGTATGGCAAGCATCTTCCAAGTAACAATGACAGCTCTTTCTGCGACGCTTTTTTTGGGAAGCTCACTGGACGAGCGATTTCAATTTGTATCTGCCGTAGGGCTGCACTTGGGGCTTAGCATCATTGCGACATTGCTGCTCTACAAGCTATCGTTTGGAAAATACTTTCGTCTGCTGCTGGACAATGAGCCTGTCCCGCAAAGATTTGCGCTTCTTCTGTTTGCACTGGAGGCTGCGATGGAGGTGTTCTTTTTTTTGGCAGGCAGTATTGAGACGCAGTATCTGGTATTTTACTATTTGCTGGTGGTGGTGATGGTTGTCCTGATAGCGGCGCTGGTGGTCTATATGGCAGAACGATTTGATGTGACTCGGAAGATGCAGGCACAGCAGGATATAATCGCGCAGCAGCGGTTATATGAACAAGACCTTGAAACAATCCGCCGTGAGGTACGCGCTTTCCGGCATGACTACAAAAACTTGTTGGCAGGTCTGTCCCAGCAGGCTGGGTCAGGCGAATTGGACGAACTGCGCCGTACCCTGTCTGAATTAGAAGCTGGATTTGACCAGCGACTGGGGCGGAAAATCCAGACATCTACTCAAATCGGGAATTTACAGATTCCGGAAGTCAGAAGCCTTTTTTTAAGCAAACTCTCTGCTATGCTGGAGAAAAGGATTGAGTGCCGATTGGAGATACTTTATCCTGTAACCGTTGTGGAGATGGATGTATGGGATTTTGTTCGTTGTGCGGGGATTTTGATTGACAATGCGATGGAGGCTGCACTGGACGCGGACCCGTCATGGGTGGAGATTGTGTTGTTGGCTCAGGAAGGATGGGTGTTTTTTCGTATTTCCAATTCCTATGCAAATAGCATTGCGCCAGAAAGAATGTGGAGCGAGGGTTGTTCAACCAAAGGTGCAGGCCGGGGATTGGGGTTATCAAATTATCAGCATATTTTGGAGAACTATCCCAATGCCTCTCACTTCACCAGCTGGAAGAATAGCATATTTGTTCAGGAATTGACAGTGGAGGGCAGACTATGATCGAAATTTATCTTTGCGATGACGAGGATTTTGTCCGCCACCAGATTCAAGCTGCCCTGGAACAGAAAATTCTGGTTGAAAACTATGATATGAAAGTTGTGTGCAGCACAGACAATGCCCAAGAACTGTTGGATACATTGGGAAATGGGAAACATAGTATCTACTTTCTGGATGTAGAACTGAAAGATGCAGAATGGGATGGGTTCCGGTTGGGATGTGAACTGCGAAGGAGAGATCCCAACGGCACATTGGTTTACATCACAAGCTACGGAGATTTGGCATGGCGCACATTTCAATATCATTTGGAGGCGTTTGACTATCTTGTAAAAGGAACGGATCCGATTGGGGTGCTTGCAGCACGGTGTCTGGATGAAATCTACACCCGCCTGTTAGTCAAACATCAGACCCAAACGGAAATATTCACGTTACGGACGGGTGGAATGGTGCGCCATGTTCCCTTGTGTGAAATTCTCTTTTTTGAAACTGCACCGATTCCGCACCATGTAGTTCTTCATACATCTAGCAGCTGGATGGACTTTTTAGGCGGTCTTAATGAATTGGAAAGTCAGTTAGGGGATCGCTTTATCCGTACACACCGAGGCTATCTGGTAGCGGCGGATAAGATTGAAACCATAGATCTGAAACACAGTAAGTTGTGGGTCGGCGGGAGGGAATGTTTGCTTTCCCGTGCCGGAAAAACGGAATTGCGTAAAAAAATGGGAGGGAACCTATGATGTTCCCTCCTATTCCATTTAGGAAATTTTGATGTCGATTTAGGAAATTTAAGCCATACATCAACAGTTATGTGGTACACTTATCCTCGCTTACATGTTATGCTTTCTGAAGCTGAACATTGCGAAATACATAGTTATTTTTGGAAGGGAGATAGAAAATTATGAAGAATTTCTTTAAAGGAGCTGCTGTAACAGCAGTGGTATTGATTATTTTACTAATTATCAATGTATTCTGCAATAGGAATGACATCAACTTAGATTCGACAGCATTAGGTACTGTATCAGCAGTTTGTGCTATGTTATTCTATAGCGGATTAACCAAGAGGGATAAAACAAGGACGGAAATTGACTTGTGATAAAATGTGGATTGGTTTAACCGGAGAGTTGTCCATACAGACAGCTCTCCGGTTTTCATTTATGATACGATAGCCACTCTAAGGAGCGGCTTATAAAGTTGGAAAGGTTGTTATTGTAGATTGCGAAATTTTTGGAATGTATCTGGAAAGTTTTCGTATACCAGCGGAATGAGATTGGGAATGGGACTGGGAAGAAAAGTCATGTGCCGAATTGCTTTTTAGCTGTAGTACGAAAAATGTTTGACATTTCGTATTACAAAAAATATAATGGTATGTGGATGTAGAGAGGAGTGTGTCTATGGGAAAAAGAGGACGTCCAAAATCGGATATTACTAAAGAGCGTATAGTGACTATAAGGATGTCTAATGAAGATTACCGCATTCTAAAGGAATACTCTGAAAAACATCAACAGACTATAACAGAAACGATTAAAACGGGAGTTGATTTATTGTTTAGTAATCATAAGTGAGGCACAGGATTTCTTCTTTCTTAAATTCAGGAAGTATTGGCAGAAAAGATAGTTTTATTTTGAAGAATAGGTATGAAATCTATTCACAGCGAATTATACTTAGGGTGGTGCCGCTAAGCGTGAATAGTAATGTTAGAAAGGTATTTAGAATGTATGAATTGTGCCTACAGAATGGAGGCTGGCATGAAAGATTATATGAAAAATATATTAGCATTGGAAAAGGTACCGCTTCATTTACGGGAAACGGTATGTGATGAAATGTGTCATGGAATCGAGGTCAGCAATTTGGCGGTTTTGCTGGCGAAAGAACTTGGAGAATCAGAGGATTTCTGTGATGAGATTGCGATTGCCGGAGTTCTGCACGATATTGGGAAATTAAAGCTGACAAAGTATCTGTATACGGAAGATGGTTTGGTCGTGGAGCAGCTTAAGTATGTCAGGCTGCATTCTGCACAGAGCTATGAAATGATTTCAGATGCCGGGTTTAGCGAGAAGATTGCGCAGGGGGTATACCATCATCATGAGAACTATGATGGATCCGGTTACCCAGATAATCTGCGTGGCGAGGCAATTCCATGGATGGCAAGGCTTTTGCGGGTATGTGATGTATTTGCGGCACTGACATCCAACAGGAGTTACCGGAATGCCTTTGAGCCGCGGACAGCGTTAGAAATCATGATTGATGAAGTGGCAGATTATGACATGGAGGTGTTTTTGGCATTTCAGCGTGTCATACATAACGAGGTGTTTCTGATGGGGCTGGATCAGATGAAACTGATTCGGGATAATCACCAGATGGAAACGATGGGACTGTTTGAAAAGGAATTGCGGCTTTTGGTATAATATTACTTCGGCGGTTAAATATCGCAGTTTTTACTCGTCTAAATTCCCGGTTACATTCTGCCAAAAGCCTCGATGTAGCACCACTACACCTACGTTTTTGGCAGATGTATCCGAAAATTTATACTTCGTAAAATCATGCGGTATTTAACTTCCGAAGTAATATTTCGGAAATCAATTTTTAAATGAAACTTAATCTTGTGTTATAGATGTTTTATAACTTTTAAATGTAGTTTTGCATTATTATGGACAATTACTTGCCTAATGGCACAAATCGTTGTATGATAGTACTCACGCGGGATTCTGCGTGAGAGGAAAACGGTGCAAGAGGTGTGATGGTCAGATAGAATAGAAAAAAGTTTGGTTGCATAATGCAGGGTGGTGAGCTGTTATGCAACAGAATGGAGGATAAAATGGCTGAATCAATGAAGGGATTGAAGCGTACCTGTCGGTGTGCTGAGCTGGGGGAAGCGAATGTAGGAGAAGAAGTAACTATAATGGGATGGGTGCAGAAGCAACGTAACAAAGGTGGAATTATTTTTGTGGACGTAAGAGACCGTTCGGGAATTTTGCAGGTTATTTTTGAAGATGGTGAAATTGACGTGGAAGGCTTTGCAAAGGCGGAAAAACTGAGAAGTGAGTTTGTAGTGGCAGTAACAGGTACTGTTACAAAGCGTTCTGGTGCGGTAAATGAGAATTTGGTGACAGGAGCAATTGAGGTGCGTGCGAAATCTGTCAGAGTGCTTTCTGAATCTGAGACGCCGCCATTCCCAATTGAGGCAGACAGTAAGACCAAAGAGGAGCTTCGGTTAAAATTCCGTTATCTCGATTTGAGGCGTCCGGATTTGCAGAATAACCTGATAATGCGGAGCAGGGTAACTACGCTGATACGGCAGTTTTTGGCGGAAGAGGGCTTTTTGGAGATTGAGACGCCTATACTGACAAAGAGTACGCCGGAGGGTGCAAGGGATTATCTGGTGCCAAGCCGTGTGCATCCGGGAACTTTTTATGCACTTCCACAGTCGCCGCAGCTTTTTAAACAGCTTTTGATGTGTTCCGGGTATGACCGCTATTTTCAGGTTGCACGCTGTTTCCGCGATGAGGATTTGCGTGCACACAGGCAGCCGGAGTTTACACAGGTGGATATGGAGCTTTCCTTCGTTGATGAAGATGAGGTAATGGATGTTAACGAGCGTTTGTTACAGCGTGTCTTTAAGGAGATTCTGGATGTGGATATAGCGCTTCCAATTCAGCGTATGACCTGGCAGGAGGCAATGGACCGTTTTGGTTCAGACAAGCCGGATTTACGTTTTGGCATGGAGCTTCATGACGTTTCGGAAGTGGTGAAGGAATGCGGTTTTGGTGTCTTTACCGGAGCTTTGGAAAATGGCGGTTCTGTCCGTGGTATCAATGCGGCAGGTCAGGGAGCAATGCCGCGCAAAAAGATAGATGCCCTTGTAAAATTTGCAAAGGATTTTGGTGCAAAGGGACTTGCTTATATCGCAATCGGCGAAGATGGAAGTTTTAAATCTTCTTTTGCCAAGTTTATGACGGAAGAGGAGATGAGGAATCTGGTAGAAGCTATGGGAGGAAAGTCTGGTGATTTGCTTCTCTTTGCGGCAGACAGCAATAAAATTGTATATGATGTGCTTGGAAACCTTCGTTTGGAAATTGCAAAAAATCTTGATTTGCTGGACGAAGATGAATATCGTTTCCTTTGGGTAACGGAATTTCCAGAGTTCGAATATTCGGAGGAGCAGGGAAGGTATGTGGCAATGCACCATCCGTTCACGATGCCGGTGGAAGAGGATATTCCTCTTTTGAAGACAAATCCTGAAAAAGTACGTGCAAGGGCTTATGATATTGTACTGAACGGTGTAGAGATTGGGGGAGGATCCATTCGTATCCATCAGAATGATGTACAGGAAACGATGTTTGAGGCACTTGGTTTTACAAAGGAAAAAGCACAGGAGCAGTTTGGTTTTCTATTAGATGCTTTTAAGTACGGCGTACCGCCTCATGCCGGACTTGCGTATGGACTGGACCGTCTGATTATGTTAATGGCAAAACAGGATAGTATCCGTAATGTCATTGCATTTCCGAAGATAAAGGATGCTTCCTGCCTGATGACAGATGCACCCAATACGGTAGATGAGAAGCAGCTTGAGGAATTGTGTTTAACGATTCAGAAGAACGAAGAATAGTTTTTATATTTTTTGGCCGGCAGCCATATGAAGTGATGTCAACTTTGCTTTTGGTATCATACAGTGGCTGCTGGCTAAAAAAATGCCAAAAGCAGGGAAGAAAGGGAAACAGCACATGAAAAAAGAAACATACCAGAAAATATTTAATGTAGTAAATACGTGGTCAAATGGAGTCAGGGCGATACAGGTAATGGGCAAAGCGTTGACTTTTGCTACTGCCATTCTTTATTTTGCGGTTATTGGAAGTCAGGCATATGCCGGAAATTGGCGGCAGATGGCAGTGTTAATACTGGTTCCGGCTGCTTCTTTTGTGGCAGTATCTGTTTTCCGCCGTGTTTATAATGCAAAGCGCCCGTATGAGATATATGATTTTAAACCCTTAATTCCCAAAGATACAAAGGGAAAATCTTTTCCGAGCCGTCATGTGTTTTCGATTTTCGTGATTGGCAGTTCTGTTTTCTGGTACTATCCTTTGTTTGGCTGGGTGGTCTGTCTGATGGGATGTGTGCTGGCTGCAATCCGGGTGGCAGTGGGGGTTCATTTTCCAAAAGATGTGATTGCCGGGGCGGTGACTGGGATAGTATGTGGGGGGCTGACCAGCCTGATATTGTAAACAGCAAAAGTCATGTTGATGCCAAAAGGCTTATCGAAGGAAGGGAAGATTAAAAGTTGACAAATCCACTGAATATAGTAGAATGGAAGATATTGTGGTCGAACCATACCGTAAGGATGTGTTTAGATTCGCTTAGACATCCGGGTGAAGGAGAATAGATTTAGGAGGCAAGTCATGGCAGAAATGTACAATCACCACACTGTGGAGAAAAAATGGCAGAAGATTTGGGATGATGAGAAAGCATTCCAGACAACAAATGATTTTACGAAACCAAAATTTTATGCGTTGGTAGAATTCCCGTATCCATCGGGACAGGGGCTGCATGTTGGTCATCCAAGACCATATACGGCACTTGATATTGTGGCACGTAAGCGCCGTATGCAGGGCTACAATGTGCTCTATCCAATGGGATGGGATGCATTTGGTCTTCCAACGGAGAATTATGCAATTAAGAATCAGATTCATCCAAAGGTCGTTACAAAGAATAATGTGGCACGTTTTAAGGAGCAGCTTAAGTCACTGGGATATTCCTTTGACTGGGACAGGGAAATTAATACAACGGATTCAGAATATTATAAGTGGACGCAGTGGATTTTCCTAAAGCTGTTTAAGGAAGGACTTGCTTATAAGAAAGAAATGCCGATTAACTGGTGTACCTCCTGTAAAGTTGGTCTTGCCAATGAAGAGGTGGTCAATGGTGTCTGTGAGCGCTGTGGTTCTGAAGTTGTCCGCAAGGTTAAGAGTGAGTGGATGCTTAAAATTACCAATTATGCGGATAAGCTTTTGGAGGGACTGGAAAACGTTGATTATATTGAGCGTGTAAAGACTTCACAGAGAAACTGGATTGGCCGTTCAGAGGGTGCAGAGGTAGATTTTTCGATTTCC
This sequence comes from uncultured bacterium, assembly GCA_947643145.1. GTDB lineage: Bacteria > Bacillota > Clostridia > Lachnospirales > Lachnospiraceae > Butyribacter. The sequence continues at coordinate 46,071 of CANRVD010000007.1, forward strand.
GGCAAGGATGAAAAGCTGCGTGTATATACAACCAGACCAGATACGCTGTTTGGTGCTACGTATATGGTAGTTTCTCCAGAGCATCCAATGATTGATAAGTATAAAGATGAGATTACAAACTGGGATGAAATAGTGGCATACCGTGAAATGGCTGCAAAGAAGTCTGATTTTGAGCGTACGGAGCTTGCAAAGGACAAGACGGGTGTCGTTCTTGGCGGGCTGACAGCGGTGAATCCGATTAATGATACGGAAATTCCAATCTGGATTTCTGATTATGTACTGATGACCTATGGAACCGGTGCAATTATGGCGGTTCCGGCACATGATGAGCGTGACTGGGAGTTTGCAAAGAAGTTTAATCTTCCAATGATTCAGGTTGTAGAAGGCAAAGAAGGTCCTGTTAATATAGAAGAAGCAGCTTTTACTGATGTAGCAACCGGACAGATGATAAATTCCGGCTTTTTAACCGGTCTTAGCGTAGAGGATGCAAAGGAAAAAGTGAAAGATTTCCTGACGGAAAAGAAGATTGGGAACCGTAAGATAAATTATAAATTGCGCGATTGGGTTTTTTCCAGACAGAGGTACTGGGGAGAACCGATTCCGATTGTGGAATGTGAGAAATGCGGCTTCATTCCGATTGATGAAAGTGAACTTCCGTTAGTTCTTCCAGAGGTTGACAGCTATATGCCTACAGATAATGGGGAATCACCACTTGCAGCAATGACTGAATGGGTAAATACAACCTGCCCTTGCTGTGGTGGTCCGGCAAAGAGGGAAACAGATACCATGCCGCAGTGGGCAGGCTCTTCCTGGTATTTCCTGCGCTATACAGATGCTAAGAATGATAAGGCGCTGGCAAGCCCGGAGGCATTGAGGTACTGGCTTCCGGTTGACTGGTACAATGGCGGTATGGAGCATACAACGCTTCATCTTTTGTATTCACGCTTCTGGCATAGATTTTTGTATGACCAGAAGGTAGTTCCAACACCGGAACCATATCAGAAGCGTACTTCCCACGGTATGATTCTTGGGGAAAATGGTGAGAAGATGAGTAAATCACGTGGTAACGTGGTGAATCCAGATGACATTGTGCGTGATTATGGTGCAGATACTCTCCGCACATATGAAATGTTCATTGGTGCGTTTGATTTGAGTGCATCCTGGTCAGATGATGGAGTTAAGGGATGCCGCCGTTTCCTTGACAGGGTTTGGAAGCTGCAGACAATTCTGACAGGGGAAGAAGGCTATTCGGCAGATATGGAAACCAAGATGCATCAGACGATTAAAAAAGTCAGCGGCGATTTTGAAAACATGAAGTTTAATACGGCAATTGCTGCGATGATGGCATTAATCAATGATTTCTATAAGAAGAATGCTGTTACAAAGGGGGAATACAAGACACTGCTTACTCTGTTAAATCCGGTAGCGCCTCATATGACAGAAGAAATTTGGAGCATCCTTGGCTGTGAAGGCAGGCTGTACCAGCAGACATGGCCAGAGTTTGACGAGGCCAAGACAGTGGAAGCTACGGTAGAAATTGCAGTTCAGATTAATGGAAAGACAAAGCTTACAATTTCAATCGGCAAAGATGATGCAAAGGATGTGGTTCTTGCAAAGGCGAAAGAAGCGTTAGGTGAGCGGTTGTCCGGTAATATTATAAAAGAAATTTACGTACCGGGCCGCATTGTGAATATAGTTGCAAAATAATTTGACATTTGTTTCCAAACTTGCTATACTCAGCTTAGCATTGAGGGAGTAGTTAGCGTGAATGCGTGACTAAGCCAACAAACCCGGCCATAGCGGTCTGGCTTATTCTTAAATAACAAGACTCATGCACAGTAGCTTGCTGTGCTTGGGGATTTTGGACGTCAGGTACAGCTTTTGTACCTGACGTTTCTTTATGGGATAGGAAGTTTCTCGGTATGTAAGAGGTACGCCAACAGAAACATTTTTTGGAAATATGCAATTTAAAGGAATGAAATGGTACAAATAGGGCATATCAGTTTATTATAAAGGAACTGTTTGTGCCGCAAAACGGCATGATTGAAAGTGTGGCGCGCGCATTTGGTTTAGCGGGAAAGAAAGGAGAAGAAGGATGGAGTATGTTTTATTGGTGGTCGGATTTATTTTGTTAATTAAGGGGGCAGATTTTTTTGTCGAGGGAAGTTCAAGCGTGGCAAAAATGCTTCGGGTGCCGTCGCTGATTATTGGAATGACTATTGTGGCGATGGGAACAAGCCTGCCGGAATGCTCAGTCAGCGTCAGTGCTTCTTTGGCGGGGAAAAATGAGCTGGCAATCAGCAATGCGATTGGCTCAAATATTTTTAACCTGATGGTAGTCTGCGGATTTTGTTCGCTGTTTTGCCCTTTGGCAGTACAGGCATCAACGCTTAAAAAGGAATTTCCGTTTTCTATTATTATTGCTCTGCTGCTTTTGGCTTTTGGCAGTACCGGAATGATGGTTGGACATTTGGAAGGCGTGGTGCTGCTGATACTTTTTACAGTATTTATTTTATGGATGCTGCAGTCTGCCAGGAAGGCAAGAAACGCAGGAGTGGCAGAAGAAGAGGAATATGAAATTCTTCCAATATGGAAATGTATTTTATTTATTATAGGCGGGGCAGCTGCAATTATTTTGGGAGGAAATCTGGTTGTGGATTCTGCATCCCAGATTGCCCGCAATTTTGGAATGAGTGATAATTTGATTGGACTTACGATTGTTGCCTGTGGAACAAGTCTTCCAGAGCTTGTTACCTCCGTCGTGGCGGCAAAGAAAAATGAAGTAGATATGGCACTGGGAAATGTAATTGGTTCTAATATTTTTAATATCCTTTTTGTTCTCGGAATTGCAACAGCAATATCGCCAATTGCTTTTATACAGGAAAATATGGTTGATATTTTGGTTTTGACAGCGATGAGTCTTCTGGTATGGGCGTTTGCCTGGAGCAAAAAAAAGATTGTCCGCTGGGAGGGGGCTGTTATGTTATTAGGTTATTTTGGATATTTGGGTTATATCATTAACCGGTAATAGTATGGAAAAAGATAATTTGTTTGTTGAAAAAATGAACAGATATGATATATTAGAAGTTTCCTCTAACATTTATAATATTTTTAGCACTCATTAAAAATGAGTGCTAAATTTTTGCTTGACATTTTAGGAAAAGCGTATTACACTATTTTTTACAAGCTTACTAGCACTCGTTTCAGAAGAGTGCTAGTATACAGACTGCGTAAGGCTGGATGCGCGTGTATATATGCGCATATGGTTTATAACGTTCGTGAGAATAAAAAAGAAAAAGATTGGAGAGATGAAGATGCAGAGTAGAACAGGAAGTTTATCAATTGATTCTGAAAATATGTTTCCGATAATTAAGAAGTGGCTTTATTCTGACCACGATATTTTTGTGCGTGAGTTAATTTCCAATGGTTGTGATGCCATTACAAAGATTAAGAAATTAGATATCATGGGTGAGTATACACTGCCAGATGATTATAAAGCAAATATTCAGGTAGTTGTTGACCCGGAGGGAAAGACGATTTCCTTTACGGATAATGGTATTGGTATGACAGAGGAGGAAGTAAGCGAATATATCAATCAGGTAGCATTTTCCGGTGCAACAGATTTCTTAGAGAAATATAAGGATAAAACAAATGAAGAGCAGATTATCGGACATTTCGGTTTGGGATTCTATTCTGCATTTATGGTAGCAGATACGGTAACGATTGATACCCTGTCTTATAAGGAAGGGGCACAGGCTGTACATTGGGAATCAGAAGGCGGCATTAATTTTGAGATGTCAGATGGTTCTAAGGAAGAAGTAGGAACTACGATTACCCTGTATTTGTCAGAAGACAGTTTGGAATTTGCCAATGAATACCGCATTCGTGAGATATTGAGCAAGTACTGCTCCTTTATGCCCGTTGAGATTTTCCTGTCAAAGGAAAATGCAGAGCAGGAATATGAGACTGTTGATGCGGCTGATGTCCGTGAAGATGACGTTGTTGTTGAGAACATTGTAGAAGAGGCCAAGACAGAAGAAAAAGAGAATGAAAATGGTGAGAAAGAAATTGTGGAGATTTCTCCACGTAAGGAAAAAGCCAAAATTCATAAGCGCCCTGTGACAATCCGGGATAAACCCCCACTTGGGATGAAGCAACCAAACGACTGTACTGAAGAGGAATATAAAGAATTTTACCGAAAAGTCTTTAATGATTATAAAGAGCCGCTTTTCTGGATTCATCTGAATATGGATTATCCATTTAATTTAAAGGGAATCTTATATTTCCCTAAGGTAAATACTGAGTATGATAATCTGGAAGGCGTTATTAAGTTATATAATAACCAGGTATTTATTGCGGACAACATCAAAGAGGTTATTCCAGAATTTCTGATGCTCTTAAAGGGTGTTATTGACTGTCCGGATTTGCCGTTAAATGTATCAAGAAGTGCATTGCAGAATGACGGTTTTGTGAAAAAGATTTCGGATTATATTACAAAGAAGGTTGCAGATAAGCTTTCCGGTATGTATAAGGTAGAGAAAGAAAATTATGAGAAGTACTGGGAGGATATTAGTCCGTTTATTAAATATGGCTGCTTAAAGGATGAGAAATTCCGTGAAAAGATGCAGGAATTTATTATTTTCAAGGATTTGGATGATAAGTTTATTACGCTGCCGGAATACGTAGATGAGAGAAACAAGGCAGAAGGTAAGGATGAGACAGCAGAAGAAGAGACTGTGGAAGTGGTGGATTCTGACGGCACAGATACAGGAGAGGCAGAAGAGAAAGAGGAAGAGCCAACAACGGTATATTATGTAACCGATATGCAGCAGCAGAGCCAGTATATTAATCTCTTCAAAGAGCAGGGAATTAATGCATTGATTTTGAAACATACCATCGACCAGCCGTTTATTTCACAGTTGGAGCAGGGCGATTTGAAGGTGAAGTTCCAGCGTATTGACGCTGATTTGACAGATACCATGACGGAAGAGATGGATGAGAAAACGGCCAAGGAGCAGACGGAATCTCTGACAGAAATCTTCAAAAAGGCGCTTGGTAAAGAGCAGCTTGAAATTAAGGTTGAGAAGCTGAAAAATGAGAATATTTCTTCTATGATGACGCTTTCCGAGGAGACACGCCGTATGCAGGATATGATGAAGATGTACAGTATGGGCGGTGCCGGCATGGATATGGGAATGTTTGGCGGCGGAGAGACGCTTGTGTTAAACTCTGCGAATAAGCTGGTACAGTATATTTTGGAGAATAAAGAAGGAGAGCATGTGGAAATGTTCTGTAAGCAGTTGTATGATTTGGCAATGCTTGCACATAAGCCGCTTCCGGCAGAGGAAATGACAGAATTTGTAGCAAGAAGCAATGAAATTATGATGCTTTTGGCAAAATAAAGAAGATTTGAAGCAGAAAAGCGCACCAGCGAAGTCGGTGCGCTTTTTTAACATATAGGAAACTTCGCCACAGCGTAGTGGTCATCAACAAAAATCGCTTTGCGATTTTTGTTAGGGCACAGACTCCGCTTGTGCCCTTTTTATTAACAATATCTTAAATTTGAAAATAAAGATTGACTAATGGTCAGTTTTGGAATATGATATGTCATAGAAAAAATGACCAAAGGTCATTTTGAGGATTTTCAAAGAGAGCAGATTAGAAAGAAAGGATGAGGAAAAGGATGATTAATGTCGGCAAATGGATTACAAACCATAAGAATATCATTTTGCTGCTTACCTTGATTCTGCTGGTTCCAGCAGTGTTTGGCTACGTATCAACCCGCGTCAATTATGATGTATTAAGTTACCTGCCAAAATCGCTGGAGACGGTAGAGGGTCAGGACATTATGGTGGATGAGTTTGGAATGGGAGCATTCTCCATGATAATAGTAGATGATATGACGATGAAAGAGGCAGCGAAGATTGAGGAGCAGGTAGAAGGAATCAACCATGTAAAGGATGTTTTGTGGTATGATGACATGCTAGATACGAACATACCGGTGGAGATGCTTCCAGATAATTTGCAGGAAGCGTTCTTTAACGGAGATGCCACTATGATGATTGCATTTTTTGATGATACAACTTCGGCGGATGTAACAATGGATGCCATTGCTGATATTCGTGCGACAGTAGCAAAAAATGTATATGCCAGCGGTATGTCAGGAATTGTTACAGATATCAAAGATCTGGCACTGGAGGAAATGCCAATATACGTTATGGTAGCCGCTGTTTTGAGTCTGCTGGTTCTGTTGATTACAATGGACTCTATTGTTGCACCGTTGATTTTCCTTTGTACGATAGGAATTTCTATTTTATTTAACCTGGGAAGCAATATTTTCTTTGGAGAGATTTCCTATATTACACAGGCACTGGCAGCAGTATTACAGCTTGCGGTTACAATGGATTACTCTATTTTCCTGTTGGAAAGCTATGAAGCAAATAAGGAGAGATTTCCGGGAGAAAACAAACGTGCCATGGCGCATGCTATTTCAAACACGTTTAAGTCAGTTTCTAGTAGTTCGGTTACAACGATTGCTGGGTTTGTGGCGCTTTGTTTTATGACTTTTAAACTGGGTATGGACATTGGTGTTGTTATGTCAAAGGGAGTAGTTATTGGGGTGTTAGCCTGTGTTACGGTTCTTCCGGCAATGATATTAACCTTTGACAAAGCGATTGAAAAGACAACACATAAGGCAATGATTCCATCCTTAGACGGGATATCAAAATGGATTATAAAGCATCACTGGATTGCCATTATACTTTTTGTTATTGTATTATTTCCGGCAGCATATGGTAACAGCAATTATGAAATTTATTATAATTTGGATACTTCCCTTCCAAAGGATATTCCAAGTGCAGAAGCGAATGATAAGTTGAAAAAGAATTTTGATATGAGTACCGTTCATATGGTTCTTTTGGAAAATGGACTGACTGCAAAGGATAAGAACAGAATGTTGAAGGAAATGGAAGAGGTCAAGGGAGTAAAGTGGGTACTGGGCCTGGATTCCCTGTTTGGCCCGAATCTTCCGGATACATTGCTTCCAAGTGATGTAAAAGAAATGCTAAAGACAGATAATTATGAGTTGGAGTTTATATGTTCTGATTATTCTTCGGCGACAGACGAAGCAAACGAACAGATTCATGAACTGGATGAGATTGTAAAAGGATATCAAAAAGGAGGCATGGTAATCGGGGAGGCCCCTCTGATGAAAGACCTGTCAGATGTAACAAATGTAGATTTGGCCAATGTAAATTACATTTCTATTGCAGCTATTTTTCTTATCATTATGCTTACATTTAAGTCAATCTCCATACCAGTAATTCTAGTATCCGTCATTGAGTTTGCAATTGCCTGCAACATGGCAGTACCGTATTATACCAATACCTCGCTGCCGTTTGTGGCAAGTATTGTAATTGGTACGATTCAGCTTGGAGCAACGGTTGACTATGCAATTTTAATGACCAGCCGTTATCATAAGGAGCGTGTGCAGAACCGAAGCAAGAAGGAAGCGATTCAGATTGCACACGAGACATCGATTAAGTCAATTCTGACAAGTGGTTTTTGCTTCTTTGCAGCAACCTTTGGCGTAGCGATGTATTCACGGATTGATATGATAGGTTCTATTTGTACATTGCTTTCGCGTGGAGCCATTATTAGTATGGTGGTAGTTATCTGCATTTTGCCTGCAATGCTTTGGGTATTTGATGGTATTATTATCCGTTCTTCTCTGGATATGAGAAAGAGTAAGGTTCACCAGAGAGACAGGGCAAATGGAAATGTTGTAGTAGAAGAGTAAGATTTGAAGTTTCGCTAGCGCATGAAAGGACCATGCGAAACTTCAAACAAATAAAATTTAAATATGGCATTTGGTTATTTATATGTGTTGTAAAACAGCATGGTTGAAAAGGTAAATAAGGTTCATTTTGTAGAAATGGGGATAGGGTGAAAAATAAATTTTCACTTAACGGGTTTGTGTCTGCGCGTTGCCTGATACAAACATCGGTTATGGAAACGGCAGCGCAGAAAAGAGGTAAATATTATGAAGATGAATAAGAAGAAATTAGCAGCCGTTGGACTTACTTGTGTTTTAGCTTCCGGTTTACTGATTGGAAGCGTGGAGTATGCTTCCCATACCTATGCGGCTACCAAGCTGGTAGCAGAAGGGGCAAAAGTGGTTACGGAGAAGGTTGCAAAAGATGTAGCACAGAAAAAAGCTGCTAAAGGAGTTGAGAAGGAAGAGTCCGTATATGTTACATTAGATGCCAATGGGCAGAAACAGTCGGTGATTGTATCTGACTGGTTAAAAAATTCCGGTATTGGTGGAACGTTAAAGGATGAATCGAATTTGTCAGATATTCAGAATACCAAGGGGGATGAGGAATTTACTCAGGAGGATAATGAAATTTCATGGCAGACAGAGGATAAGGATATTTATTATCAGGGAACTTCAGATGAGGAGCTTCCGGTTGGAATTGAAATCAGCTATAAGTTAGACGGACAGGAAATTACACCGGGGGAGCTTGCCGGCAAGAGCGGAAAATTGGAAATCAAAATCCGTTATATTAATAATTCCAAGGCAGAAGTTAAGGTTGCAGGAAAGACCAAAAAGGTATATACTCCATTTGTTATGGCAACAGGAATGATTCTTCCTGTAGAGAAGTTTTCCAATGTAAAGATTGATAACGGCGAGGTGCTTTCCGAAGGAGATAACGATATTATCATGGCATATGGTATGCCGGGACTAAAGGAAAGCCTGAATCTGGATAATTTGGATTTTGGTGATGACCTTTCTGTAGATTTGGATAAAATTACGGATAAAATAACAGATACTGTTACGATTACGGCAGATGTAACAGAATTTGCATTGGGCCAGACCTATACTGTCGCAACGGCTAAAATCTTTCAGGATATAGATTTTGGTGATATGGATGGTACAGATGAACTGGAAGATAAAATGGATGAGTTAACAGATGCAACACAGGAGCTTGTAGATGGTTCTGATAAAATCCAGGATAATCTGAATGCATTAGAAGATAAGTTTGGAACATATTCAGATGCGGTCGGAACCTTAAAGGATAGTGTAAAGACACTTGATAAGGGAGGCAAACAGATAAATGAGGCTGCAAAGAAGTATACGAAATCCACAGATAAGCTTTTAGGCGCTGTAAACACATATACAGATGGTGCGAAGACTTTTGCCAAGAGTACAAAAACGTATAGCAGCAGTACGAAAAAGCTGGTTGATGGCGTAGGAGAACTTTATACTGCAAGTTCTACATTTCCAAAGTCTTATGAAGAATTTCATAAGCAGCTTGAATCCTACACTGGTGGCGTGAATGCACTGCTTGCTGAGGAGAATATGAAAGGCATGACGGATGCTGCTTCTGCCTTAAAGAGTGGTGTAAAGACACTGGATGAAGGTTTAAGGAAGGCACAGGCCGGAGTAGCAGAAATCAATGCGGGAGCAGGTGCTTTGAACCGTCAGGATGCAGACAGTCTGATTAAGGGACTCGAAGCGCTGGAAGCAAGCGGAGACGGACAGACAAGTCAGTTGGCGAAGGAAGCAATTGCTTATATTAAGGGAGCAAAGAAGTTGGCGGCTGCCGTAGATGCAGGAACTAATGGTGCTGTGGATGGTGCTTTGGACGGTGAAGGAACGCAGGATTTGGCACTGGCACTGGCACAGATGGAAGCAGCAACAAATTCTCAGTCAACAGAGACAAATCTTTATACCGGCCTTAGTGCATTAGAGGAAAGTGCAGAGAAAATTTCTGAGAATGCGAAGACACTTCGTGGATATAAGGCACCGATTATGGAGGCAAGCGGAACGGTTGATGAGAGTATTGAAACCATTACCTCAAAGCTGAATCTGATTTATGAAAATGGAAAGCTGATTACGGCTAATAATGAAAAGTTAGAGAAGGCAGCGGATTCCCTTACAACAAATGCTGGAAAGATTAAAAAGAACAGTAAAAAGTTGACAGAGTCAAGCAGCAGCTTCCGCAGTGCGACAAGGACAATGGCACAGGGAACCGGTAAGCTGTTTGCAGGAGTAAAGAAGCTGGTAACCTCAACCGGAAAAGTTTCGGATGGTATTACAAAGCTTGCAGATGGCGCACTTGATTTGTATGATGGAATGAAGCAATTTCAGGATGAAGGAACCAGCCGTTTATCTGATGCTGTGTCTGGAGTGTTAGATGGCGGTGATGATTTACAGAACAGAGCAAAGGCAATCAATAAAGCGGCAGCAGATTATAAGTGCTTCTCAGGTGTTGCAGAAGGAATGAATGGCAATGTGAAGTTTGTCATGACAACACAGGAGATTAAGGCAGAGGAGTAGAAGAAGCGGGGGATGTTATTTTGGGAAAGATTGAGGAAAAGAAAAAGGAAAAGAAACAAGCATTGCTTGCCTCTGCATTTCAGCTTTTTACGGAAAAGGGAGTAGATAATACATCTGTATCTGAAATTGTTAAAGATGCTAACATGGCAAAGGGGACCTTCTATCTGTATTTCAAAGATAAATATGAGATTCACAACTATCTGATTGCATATCATGCAAACCTGATTTTTGAGAAGGCATATGAGATTTTGGACCATCAGGTTTTAGAAAAGGTTTTTGATTCTGTAGAGGATGCAGTGATATTTTTGACAGGAAGTATTATTGATCAGCTGGAGGCGAATCTTTCCCTAATGAAATTTATATCAAAAAATTTGAGCTGGGGAGTATTTTCAAAAATCAGGATTATGGATTATGATAACCAGAACTGCATGGATATTTTTGATTCGCTTTTGCAGGCATTTTCCAAGAAATACCGCCAGAAGGAATTAATGATTTATATGATAGTCGAATTAATCAATGCAACCTGTTACAATGTGCTGTTGTACCGGGAGCCAGTCAGGTTAGATGAGTTGAAACCAGAACTTTTTGTTGCCATACGGAATCTTTTGAAACAGTTTGAGGAATAAAGGCCGTGAATAGTAACTGCTTTTTTGGGATATCAAAAGCAGTATGTGCAGAAATGAGGATTAATATGGGAAAATGTATGGATACACTGGTAGACAAACTGATGGCAACTGGTAATCTGGAAACAGAGGAGTTAAAAGAGCTTTTAAAGTTTCGGAATGCAGAGACGACAGAATACCTGAACCAGAAAGCATGCATGGTACGGCAGAGTACAAAAGGAAACAAGGTGCAGATTTGGGGCAGGATTCCGATTAGCAGTTATTGTAAATATGACTGCAAGATGTGTGGAATCCGCCGGGATAACCAATTTGCAAAACGTTTTCGGATGGATGCGGAGTTAATACTGGAGTGCTGTAATGATTTTGCCAAAAAGGGAGTCAGAAATTTTTTGCTGGAAAGCGGAGATGATGTATATTATACGGAAAAGCGGATTGAGGAACTGCTTTTGATGATTCAAAAAGCGATGGGGGATTGTAATGTTATCCTTTCACTAGGTGAGAAGTCACAGGCAGCCTATATGAGTTGGTATAACAGCGGTGCAAGGAGCTATCTTTTGCGGCATGGCAGTGCCAATGAGCAGCATTTCCGAAAAGTATATCCTTCTAATATGTCTCTCCTTTTAAGGAAACAGAATTTATGGCAGCTTCAGAAAATAGGATATCGCACCGGAACCGGATTTTTGATTGGTATTCCTTATCAGACATTAGATAATGTGGTAGAGGATATTCAGTTTATAAAGTCCTTTGAGGCTTCTGTCATTGATATGGGAGCATTTATTCCGGTTCCGCGTACGCCTTTTGAGCGGGAACGCAGCGGTAATGGAGAGATGACATTATATATTATGGCAATTCTCAGGCTAATGCTGCCGGGAGCGTCGGTACTTGCGAATCCGTCTTTGGACTGCGTTCTGCGGGATGGCAGAATCAAGGCTTTTTCAGGTGGTGCAGATGTATTGGTGGCGGATTTGGAAGAAGATACGATAATGAGCAGTTATAATGTCTATGAGAGAAAGAATGGAAGGCTTTTTCTTCCGTTGGACCAGGTAGGTAATATGAAGGCGCAAATAGAGGGGATGGGACTTAGGGTATTGTGAAAGAGCAGGAAGCAGAAGTTGTTTTCTGCTCTTTTCAGTGATATCCTTTAGGAATATGCAGCGAATATCACAGGTTTCTTGTAAAAATCTTATATTGTGTTATAATTTAAGTAAATTAGGAAAGGGAACATAGATGAAGGATACAAAAATACAGTGGCATCCGGGTTTTGTGGCAGCGATTGCTTTGGAGTTTGCTGAAAACAGAGGGGATTTGATATATGAGAAAGAGTACAATCTGAATACAAAACCATTAGAAATAGACCTTTTAGTAATAAAGAAAAATAAAGGTGTTATATTGGACAATGAAATAGGGAAGTTCTTTCGGGGGCATAATATTATGGAATACAAGTCGCCGAATGACTATTTAAACATTGATACCTTTTATAAGGCAGGAGCTTACGCAAGTCTTTATAAATCATATGGCCGGATGGTAGATGAGATAAAGGCAGAGGATATTACAGTATCTATTGTAAGAGAGAGAAAACCGGAAGGGCTGTTTCGTTATTTTAAAGAACATGGTATGACTATGGCAAATCCGCATCAGGGGATATATTATGTATTGGATGGTGTTCTTTTTCCGACACAGATAGTTGTTTCAAAGGAATTAAAGAAGGAAAACCATATTTGGCTTCATGCCTTGTCAGAAGATATGGGCAGGCAGGATTTGCGTGAATTATTGGAAAAGGTAAGCTCTATAAAAGGAAATTATGAAAGAGAACTTGCGGATTCCGTACTGGAGGTTAGTATACGGGCCAATAGTGGGATTGCAGAAAAATTGAGAGGAGATGATAATATGTGTCAGGCATTGCTTGAACTCATGGAACCGGAGATTATGGAGATAAAGCGGCAAATAAAAGAACAGGTGATGCAGGAGGGGATGCAGAAAGGGATGCAGGAAGGAATGCAGAAGGGGATGCAGGAAGGGATGCAGAAAGGGATGCAGAAAGGGATTTTGGGTACAGTCAGTACGCTTCGGGATTTAGGATTAGATAACAATAGTATAAAAGAAGCCATTATAAAGACCTATCAGTTGTCGAATAGTGAAGCAGAAGGTTATTTATAGGTTACTGTCTGTGAAGCGGATTTTTTATGGGACAGGAAAGTTTTTGATGCGTAGTGGTGCACTTATAAAAATTCCCAAGGGATTTTTGCTAGTACACCAGTGAAGTCGGTGCGCTTTTTATAATGATTTGACTCTTGCAGAATTCACCCTGAAAAGGGTGAATTTTTTGTGCACAAACATTTTCAGTATATAGTGAATATGTCGAAAAATGCCTATAAAAAGCTGAAATCAGGCTTGGAAAATTATTTACAACACATAAGCATACAATTCACAACACGTTTCAAATTTTGGTATTTTTTTATGCTATAATATGGAATGTCTTATAAAAGGAAAAAACATTTAGGGAGGAATGAGGGATGAGAAGTATAGTGGCTATGAGGGCTATTATCTTGGCAGGTGCATTGACACTGTCTGCCTGTGGTGATGCAGGACAAAAAGGAAACCAAGAGAAGCCTAAGAATACGGAAAGCACAGCAAATGCAGAAACCAGTAAGGAAGATGGCAATGAGCAAAAGCCATTTGCCGGAGTTTCCTGGAGTGAGGAAGGGGATGAAAAGTATGCCATTTCCAAAGGAGATGACTATATGTGCATTGATTCTGACAACGGTGGCATCTATTATGTGAACTGGAATAATGACAAATACCTATATTATTGGAAGGACGGGAAGAATAAACTGATTCTTGATAAGTGGGTATCCCAGATTGCCTATATGGACGGAAAAATCTACTGTCTCTATGGTGATTATGATGAGGGAGGAAAAACATATGACCCGCTGTCTTATCCCTATGAGGGAGTAATAATGGAGATAGATGTCAAAACAGGAAAATATAAGGAACTGACAAAGAAACCGGCACTCAGGTTGGCGGTGACAAGAGATGGGATTTATTATAGCTGGTTTTCCAAACAAGATGCGAAAGAGCAGAAGGATGAAGATGGGGTTTATTTGTTTCAGGATAAAAAGATTCATAAAATAGAGAACAGGAACGATAATGCAATTTTACAGGACAGGTTTGGGAGATATGCCATAGTAACGAGATTAAAAGATAAAAATAAAGAACTGGAGTATTATGTGACAGATTTGGAAACCAAGGAGGAGAAGGGGATTATTGAGACTGAAACGGTATCTGGAGAGTCTGTTAGCCAAGAATACAGGCTGGGAGAGAAATGGTTTTTTCATTCCTATGGAAAAGCTGATGTCGAATCTGATGGAAGGGGGACTGAAACCGGTACATGGTGGTCGGTTGATATGACAACCGGAGAAAAAGAGCAGATAAAAACAGAAAGTCTGGAAAGTATGATAAGTTCTTTTGTTCCTGTGGGTGATTTGCTGTATGCTATACCGTATTCGCCATATTTGGAGGGGAAACTTGTGATGTATGGTGATGATGAAATCAAACTTGTTGATATCATAGATATTAATGATAATATTACTCCGGCGGTTAAATGTCGATGAATTTTACGCAGAATAAATTTTCATCTGCAAGGCGGAAGAATGAGTTGTAGCGAGTGCTACAACAATTGATGACAACGCGGCAGATGGAAATTTAAGCAAGTAAAAACGTCGATATTTAACCGCCGGAGTAATAAATATTCTAAAGATGGTGTGACTTATTCAAAACCTGTAGATGTGACAGACTTAAGGACAGATGGCAGATATTTGTATGCTCGCGGAGATGGTTTGAAAGTTTTGGAAGTCAGAGAGGACGGAGTATATGTGATATGGTCGCAATCCCAAAAGAAGAGGGGAGAGAAATGATTCCATATTAAGATGTAATATTACTCTGCTGATTAAATGCCGACGAATTTTACGCAGAATAAATTTCCGTTTGCAAGGACAGACCGGAGCGGGGCGTAGACCAATGTGGCAGATGAAAATTTAAGCAAGTAAATGTCGATATTTAACTGCTGGAGTAATATATGCAGAGTTAAAATTTTTCGAGAAAATAAAAGAAAGTAGTTGTATTCTTCCATGATGTATGATACATTAAATTTTGTAGTATTGTTTAGAATTGTTTTGTTAGTGCGTTAAGGAGAATATGGCAAAACAATTTTTGTCTAATACTACTATTTTTTTAGTGAATTTCTATTTTTCATGTGATTTATGTTGTAATGTCGAGGTGAAAGGTATTTTGGCTTTAACAGATATCTTTGGATGGCAGTGGTATTTTGACTGTTTTGTAATTTCTGTAATTCAACAATATTACATAATCATGGTGAAGATTGTATTTTATGCAAATACCGTACAATTTTAACATCTTTTTCGAAAAAGAAAAGGATAAATTTATGCAAGGAGGAATATGTTATGATTAAAAACAAAGTATTAAAAGCAGGAGTAGGGCTGTTGCTCTCTGTGTCACTTTTAAGTGCAGGTATGGGAGGAAATACAGCATCAGCAGCATGTAAACATTCATATGAAGGTGAATATTATAGTTCATCGGTTCGTGCTAAGAGTACGCATCAGTTTAAGAATAAGAAGACGGGTGAATGGGAAAATTGTACTAGAAAGGACATTATTAAATGTTATGTGTATAGGTGTGTAAACTGTGGTGAGTACGCAGAAGGAATTGGTTATACGAAAGAAATTTTTACACATTCAAATAAACTGTGTCCTTTTTATCCGGAGGAAAAATAATTCAACAATTACAGTTTGAGAATTACCTTTGATTCTAATTTTGGAAGGGCTGCTTTATGGCTAGAGCAGTTCCTTCTAAAATTTTAGATGGAAGCATTAGGGGAAAAGGATATGTCAAAAAGAAGCATAGTAAAAGCGGGAATAGGGTTGCTATTCTCAGTGTTACGTTTAGTATGAGTATAAGCAGTATTGTATCAGTAGCAAAAGAATAATTATTCATATGTTGGGAAATACTGCTATTTATCGGTTAAGACTCAAGAGACACGTCAGTTATAAAATAAAAGAATGGGAGTATGTGAAGTCATTATGCAGTAATGATGGAGCAGGAGAACAACATGATGTTAGAGGACAAAGAAAAGTATTTGGTACAGAATTTGTCAAAATCCTATATGATATGCATGAAAAAGGTATGATTGTATTTGTTGTACTAGAGGATTTGTATGCTGATGAGTGGGCAGAGTATTTAGATGGCATCATGAATTTGGAGAAGATGATAACAGAAGCAGAGCGTAAGTGAAAGGTTTGCATGGAAGAAGGCTGAATAGGAGGTAGTGTAAAACGGATTATGAAAAAATCGAACCCCTTTCCTTAGTTGTGGCCGATTATATTTTACTTACGGAAACCCCGTCAAGGCTGAATTTAACGGGCTTTCAGTCCGGCTTGACTGGGTTCCCGACGTAAAATTTTGGTCGCCTAAGCCAAAGAAAGGGGAGGTAAAGGCTTATAACCTCTGAAACCATTGAATTTACTGGGGTTGAGCCGATTTTGAGTATATAAAGTTGACACTACCGAATAGGAAAAGGGGGAAGGAAAGATGAGAAGTAAAGTGGCATTAGCATCAATTATTTTAGCAGGTGTATTGACACTGACTGCCTGTGGGGACACAGAGAAGAAAGGAAACAAAGAAGAGCCGAAGAGTACAGAAAGTGCAGAAGTTGGCAAGGCAGATGGCAATGAGCAGAAGACATTTACCGGGGGTTCCTGGAGTAAGGAAGAGGATGAAAAATATGCCGCATATGAAGGAAATACAGGTGGGTGTGTTGATTATGATAATGGGGGTATTTACTATGTGAATTGGGTTGGGGACAAATACCTGTACTACTGGAAGGATGGGAAGAATAAACTAATTCTTGATAAGTGGGTGTCCCAAATTGCATATATGGATGGAAAGGTTTACTGTATCTATGATAAGAGTGGAAAAACATATAATCCGGATATTTATCCATCTTATGAGGGTGTGATAGCAGAAGTAGATGTAAAGACAGGAAAATATACGGAATTAACAGAGAAAACAGTACACCTAATAACGGTAACAGGGGATGGGATTTATTATCAATGGACTACTGGACCAGATGCAGAAGAGCAGAAAGAGGAAAATGGGCTTTATTCCTTTAAGGATAAAGAGATGCATGAAATAGAGGAAAGAAATGATAGTGCCATTCCTCAAACGAGGTTTGGAAAATATGCTATAGTAGCAAGGGTAAAGGGAGAAGAGGTAGAGCATTATGTAATAGATTTAGAAACAAAAGAGGAGAAAGGCATTATCGAAACAGTACCGGGAGAATCCATAGGATTTAGTTACCGGATGGAGAATAAATTGTTTTTTAACTCTAGTGTAGAAAAGAATTCTGAAAAGTGGACATGGTGGTCACTTGATATGACGACCGGGGAAAAGAAGCAGGTAAAGGCAGAAAATCCTACAGAAAAGGTACATACTTTTGTTCGTTTGGGAGATTTGTTATATACGGTATGTAATGGCAGTGGAGAAATTGGGACGTATGATGAAGGGAAAGAAGAGTTCAAGATTTTAACAATTACAGATATTAATGGGAATCCTTCCAAGGATATCATGAGTAATTTTAAAACAGATGGCAGGTATTTATATACCAGTGGTTTGAATCATGATTTGATGGTTTTAGAAGTAAAAGAGGATGGCGTATATGAGATATGGTCATCATTTTTGGAAGAGAAGGGGAAAAAGAAATGAGGGGATATCAGAAATTTGCAGTAGTAATGGTTTGTATATTTGCAGTTTTTTACACCGGCTGTGCCAAACAGGAAAGGAAGCAGGAAGGTCCGTCAGAGGTGATAAAGCCTGAGACAGTATATGAGTCGGAAATGATTGCCAGTATGGCAGCGGGAAAGGATAAGGATATTTATATTGGTCTTTACAATGAAACAAGGGATATTGTGCATCTTATGGAGGATGGAAAGAGCGAAACCCTCGGTTCTGTTTTCCCAGATGATAAAACGGGAAATCACAGGATTACATCACTGTATTTAGACGGAGATAAGACTCTGTACATAGCGGCTGACATAGGATATGGCTCAGAGGTTTATGCAGAAGTTTACCGGCTGGATGTTACAAGTAAAAAGATGTCTAAAGTGAAGACATATGAGCAGTACCATGATATTAACCGTATAGCAATGCTTAAGGGGGAATTGGTAATGCTTGCAAAAAGTGCAAAAGCAGCGGAAAAGGAACCTGTTTTGCGGGATGCGTTTGATATCTTTCAGTATCAGGGAGAAGTTATTATTTCGCAGGATGGAGATGTGGTTTTTGATGAATTTCCGATTATGTTTGCAGTAATGGGAGAGAAAGAAATGCTTCTGTATGCCCATGCAGATAATAAGGGGTATTGCTATGCAAAGGCAGAGTATGACGGAAAGAAAATTGAATTGGGAGAGCCTGACTATCAGAATTTAGGGCAGCTTACTGCCATGACAATGACGGGTAACGATACTTTTGTTTATGCAGCGACTTCTTTTGATAAGTCAGGTCTGCAGGAGTTTAACTATAAGGAGTATACAATAGCGGAACTTCAGGATAGCTGGGGGGTTATCACAGAACCGGGAGACCTTATAAATGCGGATGGTGTTATATATTACAGGGTAGAAGGCGGCGTCAAAAAATTTGTATATGAGCAGGTAAAGAAGCAGAACCAGACACTACAGGTGATTGAGTCTGAACAGATATCATTTTTGAATGCACCATATGGCTGCGGTTACCAGATGAAAATAGACAGGCTTTCCGATGATGAAATGTCCCTGAAAATGTTGTCACAGGACAGTGATTATGACATATGCTTTATGCAGTCGGATGACCCGTTTGGTTATCAGGTAAAGGAAAAGGGAAGCTTTTATCCGCTGACTGATATAAAAGAGGTTACCGAATATCTGGATGCCTGTTTTCCGTATATCAGGGAAGCAGCGACGGATGGAAATGGGGAGATATGGATGCTTCCGGTAGCGGTATCGGCAGACTACCTGCTTTACGACGAAGAGATGTTAAGGAAGTATGGAATAGACAAAGAAAAGCTTTCTACACTTGGCAGCTTTATAGATACATTAAAAGCACTTCCGGAAGAGACCAGAGAATGCATAGATGCAACGTCAGGCTGTATGGAGAGAACATATCTGCCTGGATTTGCAGAAAAAGATGGCTTTAACAATCAGGAATTTAAGAAGGCAGCCGCCCTGTTAAAAGGAATACAGGAGGATGGGGTTTTTGCTTATCACCAGAGGGCAGGTGATGCAGTTAATATGCACAAACAGGATGATTTTATCTGCGGTATCACAATGGCACAGGAGAATACAAATGAGGCCTTTCTTTCCAATCCTTATGTAAAGGCAGCGATGTTACCGGCTGTGACAGACAAGGACACTTTTCGGGTAAAATGCAGTTTTATCTGTGTGAATGCCGCTTCGGATAATCTGGATGCGGCTTTGGAGTATGTGAAGTCATTGTGCAGTTACCTGATGGAGAGGGAGAGCACCATGATGTTAAAAGATAAAGAAGGGTATCTGGATACAGAGCTTGTCAAGACCCTGTATGACTTGTATGAAAAGGGGACGGTTACATTTGGCATGCCGGAGGAGCTGTATTATGATGCGTGGGAAGAATATAAAAAAGGCTCTATAGATTTGGATAAGATGATAGAAGAGGCAGAGCGCAGGCTAAAGATTTACAGGGAAGAAGGCTGAGTATGAAAAAAAGCAGATGGAACAGGAAATGTATGTTATGTATGCTTCCAAGCATACTGGGCACTCTTATCTTTTTTGTGGTACCGTATTTCAGGATGGTGTATTATTCACTGTTAGATAATCAGTTCCGCAGAAATTTTGTGGGGCTTAGAAATTATATCAGGGTAGTGAAAAATCAGTACTTTCTGCTGGCATCAAAGAATAGTATTCTGCTGATACTGCTTGGAGTTCCGGTGCTGGTGATTGCAGCAATTATTCTGTCACTTTTTATCCGGTTCTATCTTGAGGAGAGCAGATGGAAATGGATAAGGTACGCTTTTATCCTGCCAATGTTTCTGCCAACAGCGGCAGTTTCTCTGATATGGCGGGAACTGTTTTCGGGAGCGTCTACGGCGCTCCCGGTATATACGTTATACTGGTGGAAGAATATGGGAATCAGCATTATACTGCTTGTTTCCGCATTTTCTTCCGTCAATCCGGAAATTTTACAGTCGGCAAAAATAGACGGGGCAGGAAATATAAAAAGGCATATTTTTATAACCCTTCCTATGAATATGCCGATTATTATATTTGTAACTTTGCTTGGAATTGTAAATAGCTTCCGGATTTTTAAGGAGAGTTATCTTTTCTATGGGAATCATTATCCGCCGGATTACAGTTATACATTGCAGTATTATATTAACAATAACTTTTATAAGCTAAATTACCAGGTACTTTCATCTTCTGCGATTATAACTTCTCTTTATGTTGCTTTGCTGGTATTTGCTTTTCTGAAATGGCAGAAGCGGTTTCAGTATTAAAAGGATGAAATGAAGTAATACATAGAAATGGGGCTTGGTATGGAAAATAAAGTATCGGTGTTAAGAGGAATTGCTTTAGCTGCTGTGATTATTATGGCGGGCGTATTTGTCGTACCTGTCATAATGACCTGCTATCGGTCTGCAGGCCATTATACAGAACTGCTGCTTGACTGCTTTGTGCTTTATCCGATGTTTTGGAATGGGATATTTTATGCAGTTATTATCAGTGTGCTGCAGATGCTCGTGATTATACCATGTGCATTTGGAATGGTAAGCTGTAGCTTTCGTGGAAAAAAGGTACTGTTTTTTGTGTATGTTATGCTGATGATGATGCCATTTCAGGTTACCATGCTGCCGAATTATATCGGTTTGCGTGAAATGGGGTTATTGAATACTAGGGCAGGCATTATTTTGCCAATGGTTTTTTCGCCGTTTGGACTGGTTGTAATGTATCAGTATATGAAAAATATAAATACATCTATTATAGAAGCGGCCCGGCTGGAGACAAAATCGCTTCTGACTGTTTTATGGCATGGTGTGATTCCGCAGATAAAATCCTGTATCACAGCGGTTTTTCTGTTTATTTTTGCAGAGAGTTATAATATGTTAGAGCAGCCGCTGTTGTTTTTGAAGGAAGAGGCTCAAAAGAACCTGACAGTATTTATCAGTGAAGCGGATAAGTACAGCGGGGAGATTTTATTTCCGGCTGCGGTTATTTATATGCTGCCTGTCATATTTTTATTTATTTTTATGGCAGAAGATTTAGAGAAGGGGGTTCATTTTGGAGATTTTTAACAGGAAAGGCAGATTTGGCAAGTGCTGTCTTGGTATAGCTGCGATATTGTTTTTTGGAAGTATGCTTTTTCTGACAGTGGAGGCGCGGACAATCCATAACAGGATGATTCCAAATATAAAGATGAGGCGGCTGGAAGAGAAGGCAATGGGGCTGGTACTGCCAAAGGAGTTGTATGATTCGGGTGACGTATATCTTGTGATTGAGGCAGAAAAGAATGGGGAAACCAGAAATTTCGTGGAGAAAGCAGATGTGGCAGTAGGAGAGCAGGTAGAAGATGGCTATCTTGTGCTGGATGGGATTGGCGAATGGGATTTTGTTGTGACAGAAACGGATAAGGAGCTTAAAGATGGCATGGAGGTCTTTTTGCCGGAATAAGAGTTATTGTTTACTTTATGCTAATCGTTTGGGTTACCGGGCGGAGTGGACAGTAACCAGTTTGGATAGTGACGGAAGGGAATACTATGCGGAAGTGTGTAATATTGTGGGACAATGATATTGGCTGGTCGGAAGAATTACAAAGAGAACTTTTGAAAGAAGGGGTTACCATAACAGAAGCAGAAAGTGCAGTTGATTTTTTGCAGGAAACAGGTGTGGAAGAAAAAATAAGGGAAATTGCCTTGCTGGCAGAGGGGGAAAGTGCGTTAGCGGTAGTGCTTTCTGCCTCCCAAATAGAGGATGAGCTGTCAGGCAGTTTCAGTATCAATGAAAAAGAGAAGGTTTTTGTACGGTGGCAGGAAGTATTACAAAAGCTTTGTGCAAGCTGTCCGGTGCCGGTTCTTTTTGTGGCTGAGGAGTATGAAGAAAAGATGGAATGGGAGGCATTACAGACAGGTGTCTTTGATTTTTATGACAAGAAGCGTGATATACGCATCTGTGTTCAAAGGATTTTGCTTTGTAGCAGAAAGTGGGAGAATAGAAGGGTTTCTTCCGGCTCAAAGGAGAAAAATTTTATATTGGATGACAAAAGACAATGTGTGATATATGATGGCAGGGAATATATGCTGACGCAAAAGGAATATCAGGTATTTACCATACTATTTGAAAAGAAGGAAAGCATTGTATCAAGGCAGGAGCTATTAACATTAGGATGGGGTGCACATCTTCCAAAAGGCTGCCGCGTAGTGGATACTATTATAAAACAGCTTCGCACCAAGATAAAAGATACTCCTTACAGGATTTATTCAAAATACAGAATGGGATATTACATAACAGTAACAGGAAAGCCGGAAGACTCTCCTGTTACTGTTATAGACAAATAGCTGTCTGGTACGGTTTCTATTTTACATTATGGGATAGGTGATTTCGCGAATATTCAATGCGAAGAACGCTGATTTTGCGTTCTTCTTAGGTTTGACTTAGTTTCCACTTCGCATGGTATTTTCATGCGTTAGTGGAACTTCAAACCTGTTTTACCGTATAGGATTAAGGTGTCAAAAGGTAAATTTACATATCGGCTTCGTCA
>CANRVD010000008.1 GCA_947643145.1 uncultured bacterium
TTTTAATTGCTTTAATATGTATTCCTGGCAGATGTAAAATCCTACGAAGTTTTGTTCCTAATATCATAAATGGAGCCATCCAGCAAATGTAATGGCAAAGTGCCCGTTTACCAAATAAAATGGAGAGAATAAATATCAAACAAATAATTCCATAATAGATAACATAACTTTGTACGGAAGAAACGGAGATACCATTTTCTGTTTCAAAGAAAAAATCTACTGCAATAATTTCCCCATTATGAAAATAACACACGCCGACTATGATTAGCCATATAAGCCATATTGCAAATTTAATATAGTTTCGCCACCCCTGTTTTGGCTTTTTTTCATTGACTGCAAAAGCGCATTCCTGTAATCCCCCCGCCGGACAAAAATAGGAACAAAATAATCTGCCAAAAGGAATAGACATCAAAAACATTAAAATAAAAACTATGAAACTCCCGTTGATTATTCCGTTCAATCCCGCGTTTATGATTAAGGCAGGGCTGAAATAGTATAACGTGACAGGAAACAGGAACAATGAAACGATAAGCAATAGCTTTCTTATTTGTTGTCTTTTCAAAGTGATACCCTCCATTAAGCTTGTATAATATATCAGACTGATATATTATACAGCGTTTGGTTTCAGATTGCAACTGATTATAAAAAACTTTCACCCAATTTTCACCATTCCGAAAGACGGTATGACGGTAATACCAAATATATCAGCAAGCGGAAACTTACCAGAGAAATGGCAGAGGCATTTGTGGAAAAGGTAAGCGTATATGAAAATGGGAAACTGGAAGTGCATTTGGTTTATGATGATGTGCTGAAAGAATTGTTGGATTTGCGTACAGAAAGGGGAGGCATCAATGGATAAAACAGTAATTGCCATATATCTCCGGCTGTCCAATGAGGATAAAAATAAAGGTAAGTTTTGCGGAAATCACCAGACAGCTTAATGATGAAGGGATACCGTCAATGGCCATGTACCGCATACAGAAGAATGACGGCTATAGGAACAGGCATCCCCATGTAAAGGTTATGCTGTGGAGCGCATCATCCATAAGGGATATGCTTACGGATGAAGTGTATCTGGGACGGCTGCTGTGGAACCGGACAAAATGCGGGATGGACACCAATAAAAAGATAGTACCACAAGAGAGGGAAAACTGGATTATTGTAGATAACCACCATGAGCCGCTGGTATCACAGGAACTGTTTGACAAGGCAAGCAGCAGGGTTTCCCATGATGGTGTAAAAGGAAAAAGAATGAAAAGGAGAAATTCATTTTTTATCTGTGGGCATTGTGGAAAAGTTATGCAGCTCCGGGTTAAATCAAGGAACCGTTATTATTGCAACAGCCGTACCCAGCAGAGGGAAAACGCCTGCCAGAAAGCCAATATCTGGCAGGAGGATTTAGAGAACGCCGTACTGTGTCAGGTAAGAAATATGGCAGATGTAATGATGGAACAGAGGACCGCAAGAAAGGATTCTGGCAGGGATGAAAGAAAAGCAGTCCTTGAAAAACTGATTGCCGACAGTGAGAGGGAAATGCAACAGTGGAAAAATACAAAGTTATCCCTTTATGAGCAATACAAAGCCGGTTCGCTTAGCAGGGAAGGGTATATAGGGAAAATCGAAAGAGGCAAGAAAAGGCTGGAAGAATTGGAGAGG
This sequence comes from uncultured bacterium, assembly GCA_947643145.1. Taxonomy (GTDB): domain Bacteria; phylum Bacillota; class Clostridia; order Lachnospirales; family Lachnospiraceae; genus Butyribacter. The sequence goes on from CANRVD010000008.1 coordinate 1,657, forward strand.
ATTAAAGATGACGCACTGGAAGAATTGGAAAATCTGCGGAGTACATCAGATGACACTGTGGTTTGCGATGCAGATTTGCAGGAAATTTCAGCATTGGACAATTTTGATTTGGATAGGTTCAAGTTGCTGATTGAGAAGGTTATTGTTTATGGGGAGGATGAGATAGAGATTGTCTGGAAAGTGGATGATCCATTTGCAAGGATAAAGGGGCAGTAAAGAGTCATTTCATTTTGTGGGATTTACTGGTAAAATAAGAGTTATAGGCACGGTGTCTATAGCTCTTATTTGCTAGAGTAATATGTTTTGATTTAATGAAAAATATATTGAGGAGGGAAAATGGAACGCAAAGAAAATGATTATAGAAAAATATGTTTCTATTGTGCATCTGTATATGAGGAAAAAGATAAAGAAATATTGACTTGCCCTGTTTGTGGTAAAACCATACATTTATCAGAGTATGAAAAAGTAATGAAGAATATTAGGCAGGCTGTTTTTCGGGGCTGGACATGCCGTATAGAATATGAGCATGAAGATGATGGCAGACGCTATTATACAGAGCAGTGTGGGGAAATATTAAATTTTGTTGCATTAGCCATTGCAAGTGGAATAATAGGAAACTTGTCAACCGATGTTGTTAAAAAAGTTTTCAGTAAAATTGCTTCATATCTTCGACAAAGTAAAAAGAATCATGAGGATGATGTATTAACCAGTTTTTTGGAATCATCAGAAAAAATAAATAAGTTTGCGGAGTATATCAGTGTATATTATGATGAGTATGATGGAGCAGACACTAAAACTAAAAATGCAATTTTGGAAGAAGTGTTTGTAGAACATACATCTCATATTATAGATGGATTGATAAAAATGAAACATCAAGGAATAAACATAGATAAAGTGCTGGAAGATAGTCCACATTCAAGGGAGGAAATGATGAAAATGGTTTTAGACATACAGGATAAGGTAAAAGTTGAAAAATTAGAGCAAAAGGATTTTGCAGGTTTTTGGGATAAAGTGGATGATATGTAAACAGATTTAACAAATAAAATTTCATGGTTGTTAAATTCGATTCTATAAAATTTGGTGTTGATTTATTAGGGGAGGATATCATATATGAATGAAGCAAATTTGGAACAAAGAATCGTATTAGAAATAAGAAAACATTTTCCATTTCTAAAAAAAGAAGATATTACACTTCAAGAATCTTTCAGTATTAGACTTGGTCATAAGAAACATGTGATTAAGGGAAGAGCAGATGTAATGATACAGCATGATGGGAAACCATTAGCAATTTTTGAACTCAAGGCTCCAAAAATTGAATTGACAATTGATGATTATGAACAATGCGTATCTTATGCCAGGCTTACAGAACCTATAACGCCTCTTTCAATTATTAGTAATGGAAAAGAAGCTGTGGTTTTGAATACATATACAAGAGAAGTGGTTGATGTTGATTATGCAAACGAAGAAGCTTTTAATAAACTAATAAAGAATATGGGTTCTATTGCTGAATCACAGTTAAATTCCGCTATAAATATTCTGCTTGGAAATAGTAAAGAAATTTGGAATAAAACAATACATGAGATTAATGAGTCGGGGTTTTCAAATATTACCAGTAGAATTTTGAATTTAGAATCTCCCATTTGTGAAGAGTTTAAAATAGAACGGAATATTGTGAATGAATTGTTAAAACAAATATATATGGATTCATTACTGATATTTACGGGAGAACCGTCTTCTGGAAAAACAAATGTTATTTATCAACTATGTCAATTAGCTGAGAAAAAAGATGGATTTATACCGATCTATATTAATTTGGAGGAACCTAAAAGCATTTTTCAGTATTTAGCTGATAAATTTTCAGGGGTATTATATACGCCTGTTTCAAAAGACGAGTTTAGATATTGGTTGATTAATGATTTGCTCATAAATCCAGAGCGTAGAGTTGTTTTTATATTAGATAATATTAGTTCATCTATTGAAACTGATTGGGAAGAAATATACGAATTAATAAAGATATTTTTTCTGTATTATTGGTAATGAATGAACAGATATATGATGATGTAAAAAAGATAAAAGGGAAAAATAGATTAAATTCAATTGGAAAAGCAAAACATTATACATTGTCTTTTTTGTCAGATGAGGAATTTTGCAGGGCACGTCAGATGCTTTATGATGACTATAAACTTTGTATTTCCCATGGAGGGGAATATAATCCGGAATACCGTAAACCAGATGTACTCAAGATGTATGCGGCCTATGCAAAGAATATGCATTTAGATAACGATACTGGCGTATGTATACCTGGTATATTGAATATTAACATTCTCTTATCTGTTTGGAAGAATATTGATGATAATATACGAATGGGATATCGGAAATTAGCTAAATTTATTATTAATCAAGGGGATAAGGATAAAAGTATAGAAAAAAATTTTGGGCATATAAAAAAAAATTTGGTCATATAATAGTGGGATTTTATTTTGTAACAGCAGTGATTTGAAAAATAAAGACATACAGGTTTTGTTGGAAAGAGGTTATATTAAAAGAGAATATTTGAATAATGGAGAGAGTTTTATTTATCCTGCGTTGCTAAATGCAATGCCAGTTGCGGCGGCTTATGAGATCATGGACATAGTGCTGGATCAGTCGGATGATGACGAACTATACGATTCTCTTATTCGGTATAGTCAGCTATTTCCTTATCCTGATTTGACGGCAGCTCTGATGATATCATTTATGTCGGAAAGGAATGTATTTTTTATAAACCGAATAATAGAAAGATTATATTATGATAAACCTACAATTGATTATTCCGCTCCTAAGCGTGTATTGATAAAAATGGAAAAAGGAATTTTTGACATAGACTTTTCAAAACTTCCTTGTATTGAAACTGAAGAAGATGAAGGGGGTCTTTTGGGAAATACTTTACCTTGGCTAATATTATCTGATTTGTTGGCTACACCATTTGGTACAGAAGATGGAGATTTGAGCCCATGGATTGGAATGATTAAAATGGTAGGATCATTTAAAAATGTACTATTACGAGTTGCCAATATTCCATTTGATAGAATTACGGGATTTCATGTCCATTCTTTTCCTAATAAAATCGAAGTGGTTTGTGGGAAGATGGGGATTATAGAACCAATAACATATGCTATGCAAATTGGTTTTTGGAAAGTACCAGAGCATATGATAGAAATAGTTAGATGGGCTATTGAAACAGAAAATGTACCTCTAATAATGCGATTATTGAGTATTTCACTTGATACATTTAGGGAAGAAGATAATGAATATATTAATGAAGCAAGGAATTTATTGAAAAGAAGAAATAGTGGTTAAGAGAAATAAACAACTTTGGATTTAAATGATTAGATATAGAGATTAACAAAATACAGAGTTTAATATGGCAGCAGGAACTACTAATATTGGATTTGAAGAAAAGATATGGCAGGTAGCAGATAGATAAGTTACGCTCTAACATAGGTGCGGTAGAATATAAGCATGTGGTCTTAGGACTTATATTTCTGAAAAATGTATCAAATTCTTTTGAGGAAAAGTATCAAGTTTTGCTGGAAGAAGGATTTTAATGATGGAAAAATAGAAGAAAAATATGGGAGTGATATATATTGGGAAAGGGTAATGATATAGGAGGAATCTTGGGAAGATGATTCAAAAAATATCAATAATTTTTTATTCCTTACTTGACACAAGCAGATTATTTTATTCTGCATACCGTTACTGAATGGAAAAATGAACTTAATATTGCCAGCTTCTTTGAATAATATTCTGCTCAAATTAACTGGTGAGTTTGGGGCGTGTATTGTAGTTTTTTATATTTGCTATTTCAGGATTGTAAGTGTTATGAGTAGACGTTATATATATCCCTCTGATTGAAAGCCGCCAAAGTAATTAAATCAGCCACAGCAATAGATAATCAAAGAGCAACAGCCCTTTGAATTATAAATGCAACTGTAAACCATGTACTGCCCTATGTGGGAGAAACTCCAAGTCCGCAAACAGATTATCAAGGGGAGAAGGTCTGTTGTCCTCCTCGTCCTCAATGGCTGCGGCTCTGAGCATTTCCATTACCATTGCAAAGTTTTGTTCCTCCTCCGGCGCTTCGTAGTGCAGATAGAACACAAGAGCCAAGAGCAGCATAGAAGCTGCCGTACCCCAAAAGGGATCGTTTGACTGTGAGCCTTTCGGCGTGGTGCTTTTGAAAAGGTTGGTAACAAGACGCTGAATGTCGTTAAATCGCCCTGCGGCTCAGCGTCCACAAGGAGTACCTTTTTCCCCTGCATAGCAAGACTGATACCGAGATTGACTGCCGTTGTGGGAAGCACTAAGGCTACGGTGAGCTGCACCGTATCATAGGGATTTCACCTCTGCCGGGTTCTCTGCCAGCCGCTTACGGAAGTATCATTATCATTCTGACTGTCATTGCCAAGCTCGGTAGCAATCCGAGTTTCAGGACGGGAGTTCTCGCTTGCTCTCACAAAAGAGAGGTTATGGCGTACCCTCCTTCGGGCTATCATCAGAAATAAAGTCTATCCTATTCAAATATAACGCACAGTAATGTGCTTCCTGCGAGCTTTCGTGATTTTAATAAGTACATCGTCTACTGCGTCCGTGTATCTGCCTTGTGCGATAAGGCTGTTTTTTAGTTCAATTAAAGAACTGATTACCTGAGTGCGTTCCTGCTCGGTTAAATATATATGAAAATCCTTTTGCTTCATCTGCTGCACCTCCTGATACCCTTATTATACGGAAAAAGGGCAAAAAGAAAAGGATACGGTTTATAGGCAAAAAATAGAGCCTCAACCATACGATTGAAGCTCTGCTTTCGTTGTCGTAAATATCTCTTATTTTTCTGTCGTAAACGGCTATAACCGCCCATTCTACAAGGCTTTTTTACCGTTTTTACAATGTAGCCATTGGATTAACGAAACCCGGCAAAAGCTGTCAAAACCCCGTTATTTTCTGTCTATCAGTCCGAGAGGGGCTTCATCGTCGGGAACAACAGCACGTCCCTTATGGCAGGTGAATTTGTCATCATCATTACCATTCGGTCAATTCCAAATCCAATTCCTCCGGTTGGTGGCATACCTACACTTAGTGCATTTAGGAAATCTTCATCTGTGTGGTTTGCTTCATCATCACCTGCTGCAAACGCTGCTTCTTGTGCCTCAAAGCGCGCTCTTTGGTCAATTGGGTCATTTAATTCTGAGTAAGCATTTGCCATTTCCCAACCATTCATAAAGAACTCAAAGCGTTCCACATATTCAGGATTTTCAGGTTTCTTTTTGGTCAAAGGAGAAATCTCAATTGGGTGGTCCATTACGAAAGTAGGCTGGATTAAGTGTTCCTCTACATATTCTTCAAAGAAGAGGTTTAAGATATCTCCCTTTTGATGCCTGTCTTCGAACTCGATATGATGTTCCTTTGCAAGTTTCTTTGCTTCGTCAGTGCCTTTAATCTCGTTAAAGTCTACACCTGCATATTTTTTAACAGCGTCTACCATCGTAATGCGTTCAAATGGCTTAGATAAATCCATCTCATATTCACCATAAGTCAGAATCTCAGAACCAGTTACTTCTTTTGCTACATAGCGGTACAAATTTTCTGTTAAATCCATCATACCGTGATAATCTGTATATGCCTGATATAATTCCATCAAAGTAAATTCAGGATTGTGTCTTGTGTCAAGACCCTCGTTTCGAAAAACGCGTCCGATCTCATACACACGTTCCATACCGCCGACAATCAGACGTTTTAGGTACAATTCTAATGAAATACGTAACTTTAAATCTTCATCCAGTGCATTAAAGTGTGTTTCAAACGGTCTTGCAGCGGCACCACCTGCATTTGATACAAGCATAGGTGTTTCTACTTCCATAAATCCCTGATCATCCAAATACCGGCGGATGCTGCTAAGTACTTTAGAGCGTTTGACAAAGGTATTTTTTACCTCCTCATTCATAATCAAATCTACATATCTTTGACGGTATCTCATATCAGTATCGGTTAGGCCGTGGTATTTTTCCGGTAGAATCTGAAGGCTTTTGGATAGGAGAGTAACTTCCTCTGCATGGATGGAAATTTCACCTGTCTTTGTTGTAAAGACTTTGCCCTTAATGCCTAAAATATCTCCAACATCATACTTTTTAAAATCCTTGTAACTGTCTTCACCAACACAATCCCTTGCTACATATGCCTGAATCTTTCCCTTTAAGTCCTGAATATTACAAAAAGATGCTTTTCCCATAACCCTTTTAAACATCATTCTTCCGGCAACAGATACAGTCTGTCCCTCCAGTTCATCGTATTGCTCCTTAATCTCTGCCGAATGGTGTGAAACATCATATTTTGTAATCGTGAAAGGGTTTTTTCCTTCATTCTGTAAGTTTTCTAGTTTTTCTCTTCTGACCTTTAAGAGAGCATTTGTATCCTGCTCCTTCTGTGGTGCTCTTTGCTCTGTCACTGTTCTATTCTCCCTTCATTTTAAAGCATTGCTGATTTTTGAATTTCTAAAATTTCATATTTGACCATTTCACCGGTTGGTGATTCTACTTCAATTGTGTCTCCGACTTTGGAACCAATCAAAGCAGCTCCGACTGGAGATTCATTGGAAATTTTTCCATTCAGGCAGTCTGCTTCTGTAGAACCAACGATTTTGTATTCCATTTCATCGTCAAATTCAACATCTTTTAAACGAACGGTACAGCCTACATTAATGGTATTAACGTCTACTTCTTCTTCAATTACGACTTCTGCATTTTTTAATATATTATCAATTTCTTCAATACGGAGTTCTATATCACGCTGCTCATCTTTTGCTGCATCATATTCTGCATTTTCGGATAAATCGCCCTGTTCTCTGGCTTCCCTTATTTTGTCAGCGACTTCTCTACGTCTGTTTACCTTTAAATCCTGTAATTCATCCTCTAGCGCTTTTAAACCTTCATAGGTTAAAATGTTTTTCTTTTCTGCCATTTTTTAATCCTCCAATTTCTTCTATGTTTTGCATATCTTACTGCTGGAAAAAATATGCTGCATATCATTTCATTATAACGTATCTTCGAAAGACCGTCAACTAAATGCTTTTTTGACAGAGCAACATAATGATTTGTAGTTACTATTCTCTGAAATCAGCGTGTAGGCTGTTCTAAACATCATAAGAAAAACAAAAGCTGCTGGTTTTGCAGCGCCAGACGGCATAGCCAGATGGTTTTTCGCATGATATTTAGAATTGCCGTGAATAGTAACGATTTGTAAAAACTAAAATGGTTAGAATTCTGTATTATTCGCAAAGAAAATTGCATGTTCATTTCCTAATTGACTATGTCAACGCAGGTATGGATGAAAGCCATGATTTTCAAAACATATTCTTGCAGGGCATATAATGGTCAAGGAAAGTATAGAGAAACAGAAGAAATGTATAAAAGAGCAGAACCAAATCAAGGTTCTGCTCTAAGTAATCTTCTTTTTGATTTATATTATTCATGTTTCATTAATTTAAACTGTCCAATAAGCTGATCTAACATCTGAGCCTGTGCGGATAACTCCTGGCTGGTTGCCGATGCTTCCTGTGCGGTTGCAGCATTACTCTGTACCACACCTGAAATCTGATTGATACCTATTTCGGCCTGACGCATTGCCTCAGCCTGTTCTTCCATCATGATTTTCAGGCTCTTGGAGAAATCAGCAATTTCCTTAATTCCGTCTACCACGGATTGAATAGCGCTTGATGCGTGGTCTGCCACACTGTTTCCTTTGGAAACTTCGTGAATGGAAGCTTCAATCAGGTCTCTAGTATCTACTGCAGCTTTTGCACTCTGATCTGCTAAATCTCTAATCTGATCAGCTACAACTGCGAAACCGCGTCCTGATTCACCTGCTCTAGCTGCTTCTATAGAAGCATTCAAAGATAGAAGGTTCGTCTGGGCTGCTATGGATTCGATTTCAGAAATAATATCACCGATTTTTGTGGAAGTTTCATTTATCCGCTCCATGGCAATCATCATAGTATTCATTTCCTGACGGCTCTCATCAGCTTTATCTGCATATTCCTGTGCCTTGATATAAGATTCATCTGCACTCTGGGCGCTTTTCTCCATTGTTACAGTGATATCGGAAATAGTCGCATGTATTTCTGTAACCGCATTTGCCTGATCGGTAGCACCTTCGGCAAGACACTGTGATGCATTGGCTAACTCATCAGAACCGGCAAATACCTGGTTAGAAGCATCACCGATAGATAATAATGTCTCTGTCATCTGGTCTCTCAATCCACGCATAGACTCATATAATTTCTTGAAATCTCCAGTATATTGCTCGGCAACTTTTGATTTGGTAGTATAATTTCCACTGGCCATCTCACCTAATACTTCACCGATGTCACTGATAAGTGTGTCAAGGGTGTTGGCCATTTCTTTCGCATCTTTTTCCATATGCTCCACTTCATCTCCGGTTGTAACAAGAGGAAATGGTGAAGTAAGATCGCCTGCAGCAAATGTTTTCAGACGCTCCCCAAGCTGTCCCAAAGGAACGGCAATCTGCTTTGCAATCTTTTTACCAATTTTGGTAGATAATATTATTGCAACTATAATAATGATAAAGATTACTATGATAAGAATCCATCCGACAATCGTAAGTGTTTTGGCAAGCTGGTTTCCCTCTGTGACTTTTACATTTAATAATTCGTCCAATTTGTCATAAATACTGCTATAGGGACCTGCTAACTCATTTAGTGCCCGTTCCTGTGCCTGTACACAAAGTGCGCGGTCCGTTGTCGCACCCAAATTCATTATTTCAGTGTCTAACTTCCAATAATCATCCAATTCTGATTTGATGGCCTCGTATGTTGCCCTGCCTTCATCTGATACGATGGTATTTTCAATTTGTGTAAAATATTCATCAAATAAGACTTTTTGTTCTTCGTGTTGCTTTACTACTGTATTTATGGCATCTTCGTTGTCATAGCCAATTGCAGCCCGAAGTGATGACCGGGCATCTGCAAATTCAAACATTGCCTTTCCAATATCGCCCTGTGCAAAGCCAAAATTTTTCAGTGCATATGAGTAGCGGCTGGAGATTACAATAAGGGCAATTACGCCAAAAAAGGCTGCCACTGCCGTAATGGCCGACACTTTAAAAATAGATACAGTTAGTTTTTTTTCAATATTCTCATTTTTGTTCATACTAAAAATCCTCCTATGTACTGACACGTTTATCTAATTATGAATGTATCAGTACACTAAATGTTGTGCAGCAACGATTCTTTGATACATAGTGTAAATAGGAGCTGTTGCTATTGTTTTTATAGCATATTAGTAAATTTATGTTCCAAAGGTGCGAACCGTGCTTTGGTGCTTTGTATAATGGATTTTAGTAGAAACCTAAATATATGGTTCATATATTGAAATATAAATTTTTAAATATGAGATAACTTAAGATATTAAGCTAATAGCAGTTAACAGCTGTTTCAATCCTTGAACATAATTATACTAATTTTATAAAAAATGTCAACGGTCTGAAAAAATAGTTTTTATATTTTTTTCAGATTTTTTTTAGAAATATTTATATTTATACGAATTTTCTAAAAAGATTTGAAATAAATGACGATAAATCTATTAATAAGGCTTTGGATGCTGCCAGAGCATATTCATGGAAGCTGCAATAGGAGTATAAAATTTAAAGGATGTGATTGTTATGAAAATATCAGAAGCACAGTCTATGTATCGTGCATACAGGCAGGATTTAATCAATCAAACAAGTACCCTTATAAAACAGAGAGACGAGATGCGGGAAAAGTACAGGCTTACCGGTTCCTCTGAGTTTTCGGAGCAGGCGGCAATACTGCAGCTGTCAATTGATGCGACAAAGGAAAAATTTGATAAAAATCAGGAAGTATTGGATTCTTTGGCAGAACAGTATGCAGCGGTGTGGAATGCAGAAGTTGCAAGACAGCAGGCTGATGCTATGGAAGATATGGGAGAAGAACTGTCAAAATTAATTACAGTTGCACAGAGAATAGCAAGCGGTGCACAGGTACCGTATTCTGATGAGAAAAAATTAATGGAGTACAGCCCGGACTTATATCAGGTGGCAAAAAGCGCCCAGATGCTTAACCGGCTTGAGGAGCATGAAACATATGATTCTCTTTGGGATGACGAAGAGGATATTACGCAGGAATATGATCCACAGGGAAAAGCCGAAAATGCAGAAGCGCAGGGGGAACTTCCTGAAATTCCGAAAGAAAATGTATTGGAAAATTTTGATTTGCCATAATCATAGTATAATAAGTTATAAAGACGCATGCGACAGGAATGAAACCATGCGCCTTTTTAGTTTGCAGCTCTGATGCCGTTTTTAGATATGCCGGAAGGGAGGTCAGATGGGGGATGCAGTTTTTGATTTTCGTAAGGTGCAGAAAGAGCTTGGTAATATGGAGGATTTGGAAATTGCCTGAATTTTCCAGATAATGGCTAGTAGACAGTGCATTGGCGATTTCTGCAAAATAATTTAAAAGAATTTGCCGGTCGGACTCATTCATTTTTACAAATTTTTCAATTACAATCTGTGCACTATGCGACAGGTTGTATTTTTTTGCCAAAGCCTCTAATTCATTGCCTGCTTCCGGCAGAAACATTTCTCCCTCACCGTTCCTCAGCCATTCTTCCCTTACATTAAATGTTTTACAAATATTATTGATAACAGAATTAGATGGGTTCCGTCTGCCTGTTTCATAATTTGCAAGTATATTTTGGCTGCTGCCTATTTTTTCGGCAAATTCCTGCTGTGTTAAATCCAGATATTTTCTTAATGTTCTGATTCGATTATTCAAAATTTTCGCCGCCTTTCTGTCTAATACCTTTAAAATCTATACCAGAGAACAGTTAAGCAGTGCAGAAAGATTGGCGCAGATTATTGCAAAAATACCGGAAGATAATAAAACATTTGCGATTGCGGTTATGAATGCATATGCAGATGGCTTTGCTGCAGGTCATGTATTGGAAAATAATGCGGATGGAGAGAAGAAGTATTATTAAAAATTTACATTTTATGTGTTTTTTGCGTCAGATTGTTAATAATAACATAATATTATGTTGCTGATTTTGCAGCGGTGCTAAGCATCTGTGACGATTGATTAGCATGAAGCGGAGCGTAGACCTGGCAGCATAGCTGGCTGGTTATGCACATGGTATCTGAAATAGCCGTGAATAGTAACAATAATGTGATAATTCAAAATTGAGAAGGGTTTGTGATTTTTTGGGGGTATACTTATTTCGTTCAGGACAGAAGGAGGGAGGCTGCAATGAAGAAAATATTATTACGTGCTGGCTTATCGCCGCTTGTGAACTACAGTCCGGTCAGGGTTATTACAAAAAATCTTATTAATAATAATATTGGAAATATGTTGTTTCCGGCCAGTATATGCAGAGCGTTAATGCGTGAGGGAGTCACTATTGATACAATGGATACAAGCAGGAAATATTGCAGTGAGCACATCAGGCAGATTAATGAATCATATGACTGTATGGTACTGCCATTTGCGAATGCATTCCGCCGCAGTTTTATCAGTCAGTTGGATGCGGTTACTGATTTGGTTAGCAGGGTAAAGATTCCCTGTATCGTAGTTGGGATTGGTCTGCAGGCAGAGCTGAATAAAGAGGTTGATATATCGAAACTGGACGAAGCGGTAATCAGATTTATGAAAGCAATTCTTAAAAAATCTAATATGGTAGGGCTTCGCGGAGAGATAACAGCGGATTATCTGACAAAACTGGGATTTCAGGCAGAACGAGATTTTACAGTGATTGGCTGCCCATCGATGTATATGTATGGAAGGGAATTGCCAGAGATGAAGATAAAAGAGCTAACACCTGATTCGAATGTCAGTATAAATTCCAAAATCCAGCTTCCGCAGAAATTTCATGACTTTATGTTTCGGTGCACCCAGATGCTTCCAAATTATCACTATGTGCCACAGGTAATTGAGGAGCTTAGCCAGATGTATATGGGAAAGCCGTATCCAAAGGGATTTATAAAAAGGGTACCAGAACATTTTCCGGTTGATTTTACGCATCCTGTGTACAAGTCTGGCAGGGGTGTCAGTTTTGTAAATGTCCCGTCATGGTTGGAATATCTTAGGGAAAAGGATTTTTCTTTTGGCAGCCGGATTCATGGAAATATTGCTTCTATACTGGCAGGCACGCCTAGTTTTATTGTGGTTTCTGATAAACGAATCAAGGAGTTGGTGGATTATCATAATATTCCACATATTCTGATGAATGATTTAAAGGAGGATACCAATATTTTTGATTTGTATGAAAAGGCTGACTTTTTGGCAGTCAGACGAAATCATGAGAAACGGTTTGAACATTATTTGGATTTTCTGAAAGCAAATGGTCTGTTAACGGTTTTTGATGAAGAGGAAGAGGTGCAAAAGAATTTTCCGTATGACAGGAGAATTCAGGAGGTGGAATTTGCTCCGATGGTTAAAGCATTTTCAGCATTGACCCCTGAAGAACAATTAAAAAGGCTTCGGAAAGTATACCGGAGGCAGAGGATGAATGAGCAGTATTTAAAAATGATGTCTCCGGGAGTCTGGAGTTTTATTAAGGACTGGGGACGTTGTAAGATGCTTGGGAAGCCAAGTAAAAGCTATGAAAAATATTTTCCTTTTATCAGGCACTGTGAAATGGCGATGGATGAATAGGAGGGAAAGCAATGGACACTTGTGAAAGGATATCGGTGGTAGTGCCCTGCTACAACGAGAGGCAGGCATTGCCCTGTTTCTATGAGGCAGTAAGGAGAATCGCGCAGGAGAGGAAGTGCCTAAAGTTTGAATTTATTTTGGTAAATGATGGATCTGATGATGGGACAGAACAGTATATGAAGGAGTTAGCAGCAGAGGATGAGAGAGTATGTTATGTATCCTTGTCCAGAAATTTTGGCAAGGAGGCTGCTATGCTTGCAGGGCTTAAGTATGCTTCGGGTGACTATGTGGCGGTTATGGATGCAGATATGCAGGACCCGCCGGAGTTGTTGCTTTCCATGTATGATGAATTATGTCACGGGGAGCATGACTGCGTGGCTGCCTGCAGAGGAGACAGGAATGGTGAGCCAATGCTGCGTTCCCTTTTCGCCCGTATGTTTTACCGGATCATGGGACGGATTTCTGATACGGATATTGTAGACGGGGCCAGGGATTTCCGGTTGATGACAAGAAAGATGACGGACAGCATTTTGGAGCTTGGAGAATATAATCGCTTTACGAAGGGGATTTTTGGCTGGGTAGGATTTGAGACGAAATGGATTTCCTATGAAAACAGGGAAAGGGTTGCGGGAGAGACAAAATGGTCTTTTTTTAAGCTTTTTAAATATTCGCTGGATGGGATTGTAAATTTTTCAACGGTTCCTTTGCGTGTCGCTTCCTTTATGGGAATGGTGTTTTGTATGGTATCGTTTCTTTCTGTGATTTTTATAGTGATTAGGAGGCTTATTTTTGGTGATCCGGTAGCAGGCTGGGCTTCGTTGATTTGTGTGATGTTTTTTATTGGAGGAATCCAGCTTTTTTGTATGGGAATTTTTGGGAAATATCTTGCATGTACTTATTTGGAGACGAAGGGAAGACCTGTGTATATCGTAAAGGAGAGCAACAGGACCAGCAGCAGATGATGAAGCTGCAAATAACAGAGAGCAGTATGGGGAATAAAGGAGATGGGAAATAATGAGGACATGGTGCAGGGTGAAAAAACAGAGTCAGGCACTTTGCAGCACAGATATGGGTTGTCTGACTCAAAATTATAATAAAACCAGAATAATTACTGGAAAGTATCTGATGCATTATAGTTTCATGATGATGGTGCTTCTTGCCATTACATTTTTTGGGTTTGTATATTATAAGAAAGGCTTTGTCTGGGAAAAAGATGGGTATTCTCAGCACTATGTAGCTCTTATGTATTATGGTGAATACATTAGGGGAATTATAAAAAATTTATTCCTCAATCACCGTTTTGAAATACCCCTGTGGGATATCAATATTGGCTATGGTTCGGATATTCTTACTACCCTTCATTATTATGTGGTGGGAGACCCTCTGACGTTACTTTCAGCCTTTGTGCCGAAGGTTTATACAGAGCATCTTTATGTAGGGCTGATTCTTTTAAGGATTTATCTGGCAGGGATTTCTTTTTCGTATTTCAGCTTAAGCCATGGAAACAGACAGTCCTCTGTGCTGATAGGCAGTGCCTGTTACTGCTTTTGTGGATATGTGCTAAAGGTTGCCGTCAGGCATCCTTATTTTATGAACCCTATGATTTATCTGCCATTGCTGCTTCTGGGGGTAGATAAGATTTATCAGAGGAAAAAGCCCTGCCTGTACATTGTTATGGTAGCTCTGTCAGGAATCAGCAATTTCTACTTTTTGTATATGCTGGGAATGCTTGTGGTTCTGTATGCGGTGGCAAGGTATTTGGAGATTTTCCATGGGATAAAAGGGAAGGCACTTTTTTGTCTGCTGGGACGTTTTGCAGGGTATTCCCTTTTAGGGCTTGCTATGGCCGCTGTTATATTACTGCCGGTAATAAATAGTATGTTTCGGGCAGACCGCATGGGTGTAGATTTTTATCTTCCTGTTTTTTACACAAATGAGTATTATGAGGACCTGATACTTAATTTTACCAGTGGAGGGGGAACCTATTTTTCCTGTCTGGGGTACAGTGCCATCGGATTTTTGGCAGTGGTTTCATTATATTGTTCCAAGGGAAAGAATACCCTGCTTAAAATACTTTTTCCGGTCATGACGGTATTCTTATGTATTCCCTTTGTTGGCCATGTTTTTAATGGCTTTTCCTACAGGACAAACCGATGGGTGTTTGGTTATTCCATGCTGATGGCTTATATTGTAGTAAAAGGAGATTTTTTCAGCTGGAAAGCCAGAGAGAAAAAATGGATGGCTTTTTTTACTGCTCTCTATGGGGCAGTATGCCTGTGGCTGTCACAGGAAATGGAGATTGTGGCAAGAGTAATTCTGCTGACAGTATGCTGTCTCTGCCTTTTTGTTGGAGGCATGTTCTTACAGGAAAGGGGAAGGACTATGCTGCTGTTGCTGTTGTTTGGTGTGTGTACTTTTTTTCAGGCATTTTATCTCTATACGCCGGCAGGAGTAGATTATCAGAAGGAATTTATTCCCATGGGAGAATGCTATGGGATGCTTTTTGACAAATCGCCAGAATCCAGTGTCTGTCAAGTGATGGAAAAAGAGGAGGCGTTTCGGTTTGATAAGAGCCGCAGCGTAAGTATAACAAAACAGGGCAATGGTGTGAGTATAAATGGGGCAATGGCGTTAAGGAGGCATGGGATTTCCTACTATTTTTCATTGGACCACCCAGCAGTCAGCGCTTTTTTGCAGGAAATGCAGTTAAATATTACATCTGGACACCATTATATAGGTTTAGACAGCCGCAATATTTTAGAAACGGTATCTTCTGTTAAGTATTTTGTGGCAGACCAAAAGCAAAAAATGAAGATTCCCAGACTCTACAAAAATCATCCTGTATGCAATGGGGAGGGCTGTCTGGTGTATCAGGGGAAGAATGCATTACCTATCGGGTATACTTACGACAGCTATATTCCAAGAGAGGTATATGATAAGCTTTCAGCGGTAGAGAAGCAACAGGCATTGCTGCAGGGCTGTGTGTTGGAGGACAGCAGTTTTCCTGAAACGGAGCCCCTTTTCTGCCATCAGACGGCTTCTGTTCGGTTAGAGCCTGGAAAGAATGTCACTATAGAGGGAAATCAAATACGGGTAAAGAAAAAGGGAGCAGGCATTACTCTGCGCTGTCAGGGGACAGTGCCGGGTGAACTATATGTGATTTTTACGGGTCTTACCTATCGCTATAAAGAAAAACATGAGGTTCGGATTCAGCTTAAAGCAAATCATAACAGAGGTGTGCTTATTTTAAAAAATAATAAGGATAATTTTTATGCTGGACTTGAGGATTTTATTGTCAATCTGGGGGATATGGAGAAGGAAGTGACAGAAATAGAACTGACTTTTCCAAATAGGGGAAATTATGCGTTTGATACACTTTCTGTGGTTAGCCAGCCCATGGACAGGCAGTTAGAATATACGGAAAAGCGTGGGAAAGAAGTTCTTCGAGAGGTGCATTTTTCCGCTAATCAGATTGGTGGAAAAATTTCTTTACAGGAGGAAAAGCTTCTGTTTCTGTCAATTCCCTATAGCATAGGCTGGAGAGCTTATGTGGATGGTCAAGAGGTAAGACTTAGGCAGGCGAATACCTTTGGCATGGCAATGGATCTTGCGAAAGGGGAGCATCGGATACAGCTTATTTACACAACGCCTTACCTCAAGGCCGGAGCATTGTTATCAGCACTGGGGTGCCTGGTATTTTGGGGAATGTGCCTTCGAAAAAACATCTTGCAGCGATAACGTGATTATTTGGGCAGTATAGTTATTGCCCAAATTTATCGACTTTGTTAGCAAGTCTTTTTCATTGTCTTCTTTCATGTGCCAGATTTTCCTGAATTTCGTCCATGCGGCGGAAGATATCTGCAATGGCATCCTGTTCGCTTTTTGGACGTTGTGGCTGTGGTTCGTTGGCACGTGCCTTAATATCTTTTGCAAAGATTGCCCAGCACACCGCCCTGATTGTTGATTACTTCTATGACACCTTGGGCATTGTTGAGTTGCATTAATGTATTTCCTAAAAAGTCAAATTTTTTTAGCGATTTATTCCTATTTGTGGCAATTGGAAATTCATGTTATAATGGTTTCAAAAAGAAGAGAGTTAAATAGGAGGACAAAATTTATGTGGGCATATGAAAGCGTGTTTTATCAGATTTATCCGTTGGGGTTTTGCGGAGCACCCTTTGAAAATGATGGGAAACAGGAAAACAGAATCTTAAAGGTGATTGAATGGATTCCTCATATTGTAAAGCTGGGGGCAAATGCAATCTATTTTTCACCCGTATTTGAGTCTGATACGCACGGATATAATACAAGGGATTATACGAAAATAGACTGCCGTCTAGGAAGTAACGAGGATTTTAAAAAGGTATGTGATAAGCTGCATGATGCAGGGATTAAGGTAGTATTAGATGGTGTATTTAACCATGTGGGGCGAGGTTTTTTTGCATTTCAGGATGTATTGCAGAACCGTGAAGGTTCAAAATACCGTGAATGGTTTCATATAGATTTTAGTGGAAATTCAAATTATAATGATGGCCTCTGGTATGAAGGATGGGAAGGAAATTATGATTTGGTCAAGCTTAATCTTCGGAATGAGGAAGTGGTACAGCATATTTTTACAGCAGTGAAGGGATGGGTAGAAGAATTTGACATTGACGGCCTGCGGCTGGATGTTGCATACTGCCTGGACCATGATTTTTTACGAAGGCTGCGTCAGCTTACAGATTCCTTAAAGGAAGAATTTTTTATTGTAGGTGAGACATTGCATGGTGATTATAATCAGTGGATGAATGATGCCATGTGCCACTCAGTAACCAATTATGAATGTTATAAGGGGTTGTACTCCAGCTTTAATTCTATGAATATGTTCGAAATCTGCCATTCTCTGGCAAGGCAGTTTGGACCGGAAAACTGGACTCTGTATAAGGGAAAGCATCTGCTGTCATTTGTGGACAACCATGATGTTACCCGCATTGCCAGCAATCTGGAGAATGAAAAGCATCTTCCGCTTATTTATGCGCTTACTTTTGGTATGCCGGGTATCCCGTGCGTATATTATGGAAGTGAGTGGGGAGCAAAAGCGCATAAGAGCGAAGGAGACCCGGCACTTCGTGTAAGTTATGACAAGCCAGAGTATGGGGAACTTGCAGAGTGGATTTCAAAGCTTGCAGAGGCCAAGAAGAACAGTAAGGCATTGAATTATGGAGATTATCATAATGTTGTATTGACGAACCATCAGTGCATTTTTGAACGTGCCTGTGAGGATGAGCGTGTATTAGTGGCAGTTAATGCATCTGACCAGTCATATACAGCACACTTTGATGCAGGTTGCGGCATGGCACAGGATTTAATTAGTGGTGAGCCGCATGATTTTGGCGGGGGAAGCGAACTGCCACCATATTCTGCTGCATACTGGAAGATGGAACGGTAGAAAATGAAAGGGACAAGGATGGATACCTCATTTCATTATTTGTTAATGGCAAATCAGGCATTATTACACAAAAAACTGCTGGCGGGGTTAAAGGATACCAGTTTGACGCTTGGACAGCCAAAAGTTCTTGATTATTTAAAAGAACATAACGGCTCCAGCCAGAAAGAGATTGCCAGAGGATGCCACATAGAAGCAGCAAGCCTGACATCGGTATTGAACCGCATGGAGGAAAAGGGGCTGGTTGAAAGAAAAATGTTAAATGGAAACAGACGCTCCTTTTATGTGTTTCTGACTGACAGGGGGAAAAATTTGCAGAGAATTGTTGAAGAAGAATTTTTGTATCTTGAAGAAAAAGCATTTGCTGGTATTTCTGAAGAAGAGAAAGAATGTTTTTTGAATACGTTTCTTAAAATATATAATAATCTTTATTTGGACTGAATAAGGCAATCAATTAAAGATATCATGATATGATTTTTAAAATATTTAGGAGAAGAACACCATTTTTGTGTTCTTCTCAGGTTTGGTCAGCTCCTCTTAGCACATGAAAAAGCACGCTAGAGCGTGTTTTTTCATGTGCTAAGAGGAGCTGTATATCTTTTTAATGGTACTTTGCTTTTAGACTTGAAATATATGGCTTGTTGTTCTTTTCGGCGGATACGGGAAAAAGAATATTAGGAAGGAATGCAAGCAAGCGGCCAAACAGACGGGCGATAAACCCCACAAGTAAGGCAGCAATAACAGTACCTTCCCGCACGCCATCAAGTCGATGGGCAAAAAGAAGGGAAAGAACTCCTGCGATGACGGTCATAGATACGTCAAATGCAATTTTGGTAATACCGAAATCCGTATGCCATGTAGAAGATATTGCACGTACAAATGATTCACCGGGTAACATGGCAACATCTGCCAAAATTTCCATATAAACACCAAATCCAAGAATTACGCATCCTATTATCAGATAAACAATAGCTGCAAAATAATTTTTTGGCTGTATCGCAGTGAGTAAAACCATAGTTAAGTCGATAAAATAGCCAAATATGATAGAAATAGGTATTTGCAGGAAGTCTTCCAGCTTAAAGTTTTTTCGTAAAATAACAAGTTGCAGTGCAATTAAAAGAAGACTGAAAATAATGGTAAACTGTCCCAGTGTTAACGGCAGATTCAGGCATAACACATAAGGTATCGATGAAATCGGTGATGTTCCAAGATTTGCTTTGGTAACAAAACTGACACCCAGTGAATTAATGAACAGTCCAATTAGAAAGATAACATAACGTTTTATTTTTTCCATAGAATCAACACTCCTTATAAAATATTAGAATTCAAACTGTTAGAATTATAATACTTTGGATAAGAAATGTCAATTACTTTTCGGATAACTATTACTTCGGCGGTTAAATATTGAACGAATTTTACGCAGTATAAATTTCTATCTGCAAGGCGGAAGATTGAGCTGTAGCGAGTGCTACAGCGATTGATGACAACGCAGCAGATAAAAATTTAGGCAAGTAAAAACGTCAATATTTAACCACCGAAGTAATATATACGACTGCTCTAAACAGGTTACTGGACACGGAGTGAACAGTAACCTAAACAGTATGAATAAAAACCAGTCGCTTGTGTTTTAAAAAATCAATATATCACGACGAAAATAATCTCTGTCTACCTTACCATGAATTCCTTTGACATGACCACTGTCTGTATACTGCCATCCGCTCCAGCGTCTCCACTGGTTTTCCATATCAGGCTTATTTACTCCATACTGCGCAATCCAAAGCGGATATTCCCGCAGGCGCTCATCATCAAAGACACTGGTAGCATTGGAGGCATCACTGTAAATTACCGGACGGTGCCTCGTTTTGGTTTCCAGTTCCCTGAGAAACAGCAGAGAGATATTTCGTATTTCCTGATGGGATAGTGCCCCAAACTCTTCAAAATCCATAGCGGGTCTGGCATATTGTATCTTATCTCTTGTTTTATCATGGAAAAAGGCAGCTTCCTCCTTTGCCTCTTCCAAATCCCTTGCCATTACATAATGATAGAAGCCGATTCGAAGGTGTTCTTTTGCTGCCTCGCGGTAATTCCGCTCAAAATCCGGATCTACAATATCTCTTCCCTGTGTTGCTTTGATATAGACGATGCGGATTCCCGATTTCCGTACCTTGCGGAAGTTAATCTCACCCTCCCAGTTGCTGACATCAATTCCATCCAGTTTCTTATTTCTTTGCATAAAAATCCCCCATTCTTGCTCAGCCCACATATTGGGCGCAAGCATACTATTTGCAAAGCGAACTAAGGTCGCTTTGGGAAAAATTGACTTTTTACACTTTTTCCTGTATCTTGTGATATTTGCTTTTTAATATATGAAGCTTTTTTATATGTGTGCCTGTGGTAGAATAGGATCATTGAGCGATTTCGGATACTGGTCACAGAGTGAACAGTATCCGATGTATTAAATTTGGTTTGTGGAGGACAAGAATATGCTCCAATTATTGTTAATTATTATCTATGATGTCAGGGTCAAAAGACTCATTTTTGTATATGCTTCGTAAATTTGCACAAAAGAAAAAGATAACTAAGAAAGCAGAATAATAATTTTTATCTCAGGACTGTTCGAAGCCGTTGGTGCTTAAACAGCGTCGTTTGCTGTTTTATGCACCATTACGTGCTTCGCCAAGCGAAAGCGTGTCCTGAATGAAAATTATTATTCCGCTTTCTGCATTATTGTTTCATTGTGCAAATTGACGAAGTCGATATGTAAATTGACCTTTTGACCTCAACATCTATCTATCTTGCATTGCAAACCATATCAGTGTTTCCGGTTTATTTACTGGCAATACTGGTTCTCATGGTTTTCATGTACGAAAAGATGTTGTCTAAAGTCACTATTTCTGACTGATTTTAGAAATCAAACAAACGCGTCGTACTTGCACGTAAGAGGGTGATTAATTTTTGAAATTGCTGTAAATAGTAACTTTAAAATATTAATTGCTTATTATTGGGAATTCAGCTATAATGAATGCTAAAGGGAAAAGGCAGAATATAGAAACAATTATTTTGAGAAAAATGGAGGAGTTTTATGAAAAGAAAGGTAAAACAGGTTGTGGCATTGACAATGATAGCCGCCATGCTTTCTGGCTGCGGGCCAAACAGTGAAAAAGATGTTAAGAAAGAAACAGAAAAAGCAGAAAATGCAGAAATTGCCCAAAAAGCTAAAGAAGAACGGGCGAAGTTAACAACTGATTTCAGTGTAAGTTATGACGGAATCAAGACAGATGCGATTGCGGCTGGAGTTTGTGTGCATGACCCGTCCATTTTGCAGGTGGATGACACATATTATATTTATGGTTCCCATTTATCTGCTGCCAAATCAACAGATTTGCGTAAGTGGTCGTATCTCATAGATTCTAACTTTATGACGTCAACCGGATACACAATGGATAATCCGACTTATAAAAAGATACTTGGGAGTAAGGATGGGGCACTGCGTTTTACGGGGAATGACGGAAGTATTATTGAACCAGACCAGACCAGTCCGGACAGAATACGAATCTGGGCGCCGGATGTGAAATACAGTGAAAAAGCAGGGGTATATTATATGTATTTCTGTACAACCTCAAGCTATTATCAGTCAACGGTGTGTTATGCAACGGCAGATAAGCCGGAAGGGCCTTTCAAATGGAAAGGAAACCTTATATACTCTGGATTTTCGGAGAATAATTATAAAGAGACTAATGTCCTTGACTTTGTGGATGAGAGCTATGTAAAGGAAAAGTACCTGTCCTCTGGTGGTGCTTATGATAATAAAACCTATCCGAATGCGATTGATCCGACTATTTTCTGGGATAAAGATGGCAGAATGTGGATGGTATATGGTTCCTGGTCTGGCGGGATTTTCCTGCTTGAGATTGATGAGAATACCGGGAAGGTGATTCCGCCGGAAACAGACGGAAGTGATCCTGATATTGACCCATATTATGGTAAACGTTTAATTGGAGGCGGCCATACTTCTATAGAGGCTCCATATATTTTATATGATAAGGACAGCGATTATTATTATCTGTATATTTCCAATGGAAGTCTTTTAAGAGAGGGCGGTTATCAGATTCGTGTATATCGTTCTAAGACAGTGGACGGTGATTATGTGGATATGAATGGCAAGACACCGAAACTTGGCAGTGGTAATCCAGCATATTTTGGATTGAAAATGACAGGAAATTACAGGCTGCCGGGTTTAAGCGAAGCATATATGGCAACCGGGCATAACTCAGCATTTATTTCTACTGACAATAAAAAATATATCGTGGAGCATACCCGCTTTGAAAACCGCGATGAATATCATGAACCACGTGTTCACCAGTATTTTCTAAATGAAGAAGGATGGCCATGTATGCTGCCGTATGCGACAGATGGCGAGACGATTTCTGAACAGGGGTATGAGAAATCAAAGGTTGTGGGTGAGTATTATGTGGTGAATCAGGGAAGTAAAATTGATGCCACGATAGCAGAGCCTGAGAAATGGGTATTTACAGAGAGCGGTTATGTTTTTGGTAAGGAAGTGACAGGAACATGGGAGCAAAAGGATGGCAGTTACTATGTTCATATGAACTTTGGTATTGGTGAAGAGACAGATTCCAAAAAGGAAAAAGAAAGTTTCAGTGGCGTTTTCTGTGAGATGAATGATATTGCGGGAACGAAGGTTATGACATTTTCTGCTGTCGGCCAAAACCAGAGTATCTGGGGTGTGAAATACGAATAGGTAGTTTTTTATGAAGATAGCAGTTATAGAAGATGAGCTGGTTCATGCAGAGCTGTTAGAGGGATATCTGAAAAACTGGAGCAGGAAACGGCAGGTTTTAGTAGAAATCATTCATTATAAGAGTGCAGAGAATTTCTTATTTGAATGGGAGACAGAGAGGGATTTTACAATTCTGTTTGTAGATATTCAGATGGAGGAAATGAATGGAATAGATATGGCTAAGCTTGTCCGCAAAAAAGATGAGAATATAAGCATTATTTTTACAATGGGCATTCCGGATTATATAGAAGAAGGCTATGAGGTAGAAGCGGTTCATTATCTGATGAAACCAATTAGTGAGAAAAAAATCGGGGAATGTATGGATAAGGTTATGAGCCGGAGTGACAATCTGCATTTTATTCTTGTCCATTCGAAAGACGAGGTGCATAAGATTGCGATGGAGCAGATTAATTATATAGAAGCACGCGGCCATGGATGTGTGATTGAGGCAGTACACAGAGAAAATGGGGAAATCAGGACAGATCTGCTGGAAGTGAAAGAGGGAATTTCAGAGTTGGAGAGTCAGGTAAAGTCTTATGGACTGGTAAAATGCCACCGCTCATATCTGTGTGGAATCCGAAACATCCATCATATTGGCAGGACAGAGATTGTATTTGATAATGGAAGTCATATTCCGGTCAGCAGAAGGTTGCAAAAGGAAGTAAACCAGGCGTTTATCCAGTATTTCCAAAAATATGATTCTGATTAGGAGGAGAGAGTGGCATGGAACCAGTTTCTATTATGACAATTATTTTGGTAAGTGTGCTGGCTGTTATATTACTTGCTTTCCTGCTTGGCAGATGGATGAACCGGTGGATGGACAGGCGGACTCTGCTCTATCAGAGTGATTTGCTGGAGAAGCATTGTGTCGAGGTTCAGAATATGTACCGCCAGACCAGAGGATGGCGTCATGATTACCATGACCATATCCAGACGATGAAAGCGTATCTTGCAATGGGAAGGCTGCAAGAATTGTCTGATTTTCTTGGCGAGTTAGATAAGGATTTGCTAACGGTAGATACTGTGATTAAGACGGGAAATGTTATGATAGATGCCATTCTGAACAGCAAAATTTCACTCGCAAAAGCGAGGGGCATCAAAGTAGATGCCAAGGCAATTGTGCCAAAGGATTTAAACATTTCAATTTCGGAAATTGATTTGGGGCTTGTCATTGGAAATCTGATGGATAACGCGATGGAGGCTTGTGCCGGGATTGATGTAGAGGAGGACAGGTTTATCCGCGTTTATATTGATATTTTAAAGGGGCAGCTTTACATTTATATTATGAATTCTGCGGTGGGCAAGAGGAAGCGGATTGGCAGAATTTATGAATCAACAAAGGATGGGGTGTATCATGGATTTGGACTGATGCGGATTGACAAAGTAGTGGACAGGTATCATGGTTACTTGGAGCGGCAGGATGAAGAGGGCATTTTTGCTACAGAAGTGATGCTGCCGTTAGAAGGTTCGTGCCCATTATAACAAATTTAGAGCGAATATGTGCAATTACAGTGCAAATCCTTTATCCAATTATCAAAACAATACCATTCGTGCACTTTTTTCTTTTTCAGCGGAAATTGTGTTATATTGATGCTATCAGTAATTTATGAGTGAATGTGTCGGCACACTAGTACAACGAAAAAAAGGGGGAATTCATTTGTCTGTACCAAAGCATTATTCCATTACAAGTGATATTATTTACTATATCAAATACTACAAAAAGTATGAGCCGGCGGTGCTTTTGTTATCCGGCATTGAGATTATACTGGGAGCAGTTATTCCATTGCTTGGGATTTATCTGCCAAAGATTTCCATAGACCTTGTGGTGCAGGGGGTTACTGTGTCGCGTGCGGTTTTTGTTCTTGGCCTGTTTACGTTTATGATGGTGGCAGTTCATATATTAGAAGCTGTGGCTGCTTCTGGAAAATATCATTTATATAATATGCAGCGTGCCAACCAGGTCGGATTGTTGTTTCTAAAGAGCCTTCGGGTGCCATATTCTTATGTGGAATCCGGTGAGATGAAGCAGTTATACTGGAAAGCATACCAGTCTTTTGAAGCAGGAGACTGGTCGGCAAGTTCGCGTATGGTTACCGGGACGGTTGGGATCATAGTCAATATTTTATGTTTTGCCCTGTATTCTACTGTAATTGGAACCCTGAATATCTGGCTGTTAATTTGTCTGGCCATGCTTGCTTTGCTCAGTTACATGATTAATATGGGACAAATTAGATATGAGGAGAGCCTTCGGGATGAGCAGGCAAAGATAGAGAAGCGTCGTCAGTGTGTGAAAAATTCTATGGGCCATATAAAGGGAGCAAAGGATATTCGGATTTTTGGCATGAGTCACTGGCTTATCAAGCTAAGAGATATGGTGTTTGCAGAACAAAGGGAAGTGGATAGGAAATTTTTTCTGAAAAGGTCTTTTTATGAAAAAATTGGTTTTTTGCTGTCTTTTCTGCGAGATTTTGGTGCGTATGCGTTTTTGTTGTATCAGGCATTGGAAAAGGAAGTCTCTGCAAGTGAATTTGTTCTCTATTTTGGTGCGATTACTGGATTTTCAAACTTTTTACTCTGCATTATGAATTCTCTTTCGGAATTGCGTGCTGCAGCGAACTCTGCGAATTATCTGCGTGCTTATATGGAGCTGCCGGAAGAGGATTTAAGTTCCGGTAACAGGCATACCAGCGAACTTTCCATGCCGCTTGAAATCAGATTTGAGGATGTCAGTTTTTCTTACAGGGATGCAAGTGAAGAGATGGAAGAGGAAGAGAAGGTAGAAGAGAACAAGGGCAGATGTATTTTCAAACATCTGAACCTGACAATTCATGCAGGAGAAAAGATTGCACTGGTAGGCGTAAATGGGGCAGGGAAGACGACACTGGTCAAGCTCTTATGTGGGATGTATAACCCAGACGAGGGGAAAATCCTTTTAAATGGAATAGACAGGAATGAATTTCCGAGGGAAGAACTGTATCAGCTTTTTTCGGTTGTCTTTCAGGAACACTTTATTCTGCCATTTACGGTGGGAGAAAATATTGCAATGGCAGAAGAGGAACAGGTTGATAAGGAACGGGCATGGAATGCACTTTTAAAGGCGGGACTGAAATCTCTTTTTGAAGAGAAAGCGATTGGCCTGGAGTCATTTATGACAAAAAAGCTTTTTCAGAATGGGGTGGATTTATCCGGTGGACAGCAGCAGAGATTTTTGCTTGCCAGAGCTTTGTATAAGGATGCGCCGGTCCTTGTGCTGGATGAACCGACGGCGGCACTTGACCCGATTGCGGAGAGTGAAGTAT
Organism: uncultured bacterium; assembly: GCA_947643145.1. Classification (GTDB taxonomy): domain Bacteria; phylum Bacillota; class Clostridia; order Lachnospirales; family Lachnospiraceae; genus Butyribacter. Next base: position 27,903 of record CANRVD010000008.1, read on the forward strand.
ACGATAATTATAATAAATACAGTGGGGGAAAGACAGCCATTTTTATTTCCCACCGGCTTGCCAGTACAAGATTTTCTGACAGAATTGTTTTACTGGAAGCTGGGAAGGTGATTGAGATGGGAACGCATGATGAACTTATCAGGCAGAATGGAAAATATGCGGAAATGTTCAGAATCCAAAGTAATTATTATGAGACGGGAACAATAGAGGAAGGAGAAGCAGAATGTGGACTGATTTAATGAGTAAGCTTCCGCTAAGGGAGCATATCCGGAATATGAAAAAAATCATGAAGATTGTTACAGATATGGATAAATGGTATTTTTTCTTCACCTCTATCGTCCATATCGTGAATGTATGTGTACCGTATATTCAGTTGATGCTGTCTGCCTATCTGCTGGATTCCATTGTGGAAGGAAGACCGTTCTCCGATATTCTTTTTATTACAGCCATTACTCTTGTGGGAATTTTACTGCTAAACTTTCTGGCAAGTTCGATTTGGAACCGTATGGAGGTAAGGCGGGAGAGTATATATCATCTGTATAACTTTAGTACAGAGATGAAAATGTTACAAATGGATTTTTCCAGAATAGACAGTCCTAAGGTAAAGGAATTACAGGAAAGAATGTGGCGGGATAATAACTGGGGAGCCGGAATCAATTCACTTTTCTGGCAGGTCAATTCTATCGTATACCGTTGCTTTGACATTATTGGTGCAATTATACTTGGTGTTCCGGTTGTAAGGTATATGATACATTCAGGAGAGTATTCTGCCCTGTTTGTGCTGCTGGTATTAGTTGTCATTGTGGTGATAGGGATGAAGGCAGGGATTTATTTTAAGAAAAAACATCATAACTATATGTTTTGGTGGCCGGAGGGGGAAGAAAAAAAGGAACTGGTTGAATTTGGCTGGGAATTTGCATCAGGTTCAGGATTTCATTACAAAAATGGTAAGGATGTCAGAATCTATCAAAGCTATGGTTTGATGGAGCATTGGACAACAGGTTTGTATACACGTAAAAAGTACCGCAGAAGGTTAATTGATGGTGCTGTTGGGTTTGCCGGAGAGTCTGCCGTCAGTGTTATGGTGCAGAATGCCATTGGGGGAGGCGCCTATCTGATGGTAACAATCGTTGCCCTTGCGGGAGCGGTCAGTATAGGAAATGTGGTTAGGTTTGCGGGTTGCCTGCAAAAGCTTATGACGTCTGTTTATGGATTATTTCATGATATTGTAGAATTTGCACTGACAGCCAGAAAGCAAATCAGTACGATAGAATTTTTGGAATTATCAGATGACATGTATAAGGGAAAACTTCCTGTTGAGAAACGAAGTGACAATGAGTATCAGATTGAGTTTCGTGATGTTTCGTTCCGCTATCCGGGAAGTGAACAGTATGCGTTAAAGAACTTTTCCATGAAGCTTAAGATTGGTGAAAAGCTGGCAATTGTTGGAATGAACGGTTCCGGCAAGACTACGATGATTAAGCTTATGTGCCGGCTGTATGACCCGGACGAAGGAGAAATTCTTTTGAATGGAGTGGATATCCGTAAGTTTAAAGTGGATGAATACAGTAAATTGTTCTCTGTTGTTTTTCAGGACTATATCTTGTTTCCGTATGAGCTGGCGCAGAATGTGGCAGTAGATGTGGAGTATGACAGCGGGCTGGTGAAAAAGTGTCTTAACGATTCTGGATTTGGAGAGCGGCTGGAAAGTCTGGAGCAGGGGGAAAGGACGTATCTGTATAAGGATTTTGATGACAGTGGAATTGAAATATCAGGAGGGGAGGCACAGAAAATTGCAATTGCCAGGTCTGTGTACAAGGACGCGCCGTTTATTCTTTTGGATGAACCGACGGCGGCACTTGACCCGCTTGCGGAATACGAGATTTATTCTAATTTTGACAGGATTGTAGGGAATAAGACTGCCATTTATATATCACACCGTCTGTCTTCGTGCCGTTTTTGTGAGAAGATTGCGGTATTTCATGAGGGGAAACTGGTTCAATATGGAAGCCATGACCAGTTGGTGCAGGATGAGGCAGGAAAGTACTATGAAATGTGGAATGCACAGGCACAGTATTACCAGCAGAAGGCTGCGGATTTGCAGGCAGGGTTCGTCAGGAAAAAGTCAGGGAGGAATATATATGTCCAAGAAAGAAGGTGACAGAAAAATTCTTCTGCTGTATAATGGAGGAAATTTGCCAAAGGCAGCAGAAGGGAGAAACGTTCATGGATAAGAAGGCAGGGAAAGAAGCGTTAAGCCGGTTGTCGGATAAGAGCTTATACGAGAGATTTATTTTTAGAAATATCAGACAGGAGGAGGCAGAGCAGGCTGCTATCATAGAAGATATTTGTTTTCCGCCTAACGAGGCATGTTCCAGAGAAATGATGTTTACACGTATTGCGAAAGCACCGGAAATGTTTTTCGTGGCGGAGGACAGGCAGACAGGAAAAATAGCCGGATTTTTAAGTGGACTTTCAACAGATGAGGATTCTTTTCGGGATGAATTTTTTTCAGATGCAGATTTGTATAATCCAAATGGCAGAAATATTATGCTGCTAGGGCTGAATGTGCTGCCAGATTACCGCGGACAGGGGCTGGCAAGGGAATTGATGTACCAGTATCTGTGCAGGATGCGGGAAAAGAACAGGCATAATGTGATTCTGACCTGCCTGCCTGCTAAAGTGGAGATGTATCAGAAAATGGGATTTCGTGATGAGGGGGTATCGAATTCTGCATGGGGTGGGGAACAGTGGCATGAGATGCGTTATGTGTTTGATTTTTAAACCGACAGCCACAAAATAATACCGTGAAATTTTTTCATCAAAGAGGTATATTTCATTATACCTCTTTGCGTTATGGGGAAAGACGACTTAGGAGGAATAAAGGATGCAATGGAATGTATTATTTTTTGTTAACAGTGTGTTGCTTGGTGTTGGACTTGCAATGGATGCTTTTTCAGTGTCGCTTGCGAACGGGCTGAATGAACCGGACATGAGTAAGAAAAAGATGTTTACCGTTGCAGGGGTGTTTGCTTTTTTTCAGGCTGTGATGCCAATGATTGGATGGATATGTGTGCATACCATGATTCAATATTTTACGGCGTTTGAAAAATTTGTTCCTTGGATTGCGTTGATTTTATTATTCTTTATTGGTGGCAAAATGATTTTTGAAGGAATTAAAAGGAATGAAATGGATAAGCCAAAAGTTGGTATGGCGGCTCTGTTAGTACAGGGGGTAGCGACATCTATAGATGCCTTATCGGTAGGGTTTACGATTGCGGGATATGGCTTGACCATGGCTATGGTAAGTGCCCTTATTATTGCAGCGGTAACCTTTATCATCTGCATGGCAGGATTGGTAATCGGCAGGAAATTTGGAGCAAAATATTCAAACAGAGCAACCATATTTGGAGGTGTGATATTAGTATTGATAGGTTTGGAAATATTTATTAAGGGAATATTTTAGAAGTTATTAGGATTTGTAGGAGGAAATATAAATGATATGAAATGGGCTGTTCATGGAACAGGTGTGATTGTTATATTGCAGTCCTTTTTGGCGAAGCTCCGGTAAAATCGGATGTCCTACTGTTGCGATTGTCACGTTAGGACCAATCATAGTATAGTCACCAATATATTCCCCGGCGGTTAAATATGGGTATCATCCACACATGTAAGATGGTAGTTTGCATATATCTGCTTGTCAAAATGGCAGTGGTGGCCGCCGAAATTGGCATAGAAAGGCGCAGAGATGAAAAATATGCAGGGAACCTGGTTTTTAAACCAGCAAAGGGTTCGCTGCTTTTTTGATTTCTGTATTTTTTTGCTTGACTTTTAAATCTTACTGTTGTAATATTGACACACGTAAATATTACAACAGTAAGATTTAAAAGTTGAGAAAGGACGGAATTGGGAAATGAAGAAGGTTGAAAATGCAAGGATGATAATACCAGCAGTTATTTACGTCATACTTTTTGCTGTTTTAATACACCGTATGTTTGTATTGCAGATTGCAGATGTACAAACATATACAGAGGAATCAAAAGTAGAGACAACAAAAACAATAAAGAGTACTGCTATGAGAGGAAATATATACGATTGCAATGGAAAGCTTTTGGCACATGAGGAATTGATTTATACAATTACCATGATAGACAGTGGGAATTATTCCTCAGAGCGGGAACGGCAGTTGGCGCTAAACAGTATGATTTATCATGTGACAGGAAAATTAAATAAAAATGGGGAAGAGATAAATAACGAATTGAAAATAAAGGCAGGGCTGTATGGCAATTATGAATATACGGTAACGGGACAATCCTTAATAAGATTTAAGGCGGATATATTTGGAGAAGCAAATCCGGATAATATGACAGATGAGCAGGAAAATATGAGTGCAAATGAAATCATGGAATTCATGTCGGGAAACAATAAATTTGCTTTATTTGGAGAAGGAACTGACATGTATTCCAAAGAAGAACTGGAAAAATACGGCCTGCCAGTAGAGTATTCACAGGAAGAAATTTTAACAATTGTCGGAATACGATATATGTTGTTTTTGCATGCATACCAAAAATATGTGCCGGTTACGATAGCAAGAGGGGTATCAGAAAAGACAATAGCTTATATCAAGGAAAATAGTGCAGAATTGACGGGGATTAATATTGGTAATGAGTGGAAACGCATATATGATGGTGGGGAAGCATTTTCACATATTCTTGGCTATACAGGAAAGATATCCGAAGAAGAATTGGAAAAATATAAAGATTCTGGCAAAAAGTATTCGGCAGATTCTGTTGTTGGTAAGATGGGGATAGAAAAATACTTAGAAACGGAGTTGCAGGGCATCGATGGAGAGAAAGAAATACAGGTGGACAGTGTCGGTAAAATCATTGGAAAAGAAAAGATACTTGGAGAAGCAGCCTGTGGGAAAGATGTCTATCTTTCTATTGATAAAAGATTGCAGACTGACGTGTACAATATTCTGGAACAGAATTTAGCAGGAATTTTATCAAGCAATTTAATTGATGCAAAAAAATTTGATAGAAAACATATATCCGATTCGTCAGACATTCGTATTACGATATATGATGTTTATATCGCTTTAGTAGATAATAATATAATCAAATTTGATGATTTGTCTGGTTCTAATAGGACTAGACTGGAAAAGCAGATTGCAAAGTTAAAGAAGAAAAAATATAAGGAAGTTATGGATAAACTGAGCAAGGAAGTATGGAACAGAGATATAAATTATACAGATATATCGGAGGAATTACAGGAATATGTATCTTTTATTGTTAATAAAAGTGGGTTTTTTGATGAGGAGTCAATCAATAAGGAAGATACATTTTATGTGGACTGGAAAAATGGGGGTAAGATAAGTTTAATGAGGTTTATAAAACATGCCATTGAAAAAGGATGGATAGCAGAGGGAGTTATTCAGACGAAACAGCAATATACTACTGTAAATGAGATGTATCAAATATTAATTGATAACATCGAAAAAAGTTTGGAAAATCAAAAGGAATTTGATAAGCTCTTGTTTAAATATTTAATTTTGGAAGACAGGATTTCCGGTATAGATATATGTAATCTTTTAAATAAGCAGGGATTATTGGATTCTGACAGTGATTACAAAAATATGCTTTCCGGGAAAATGAGCACTTTTACATTTATGAAAAAGCAGATAGAACAGTTAAAGATAACACCGGCACAATTAGCTTTAGATCCATGTTCCGCATCAGCAGTTGTTGTTCAGGAAAAAACTGGAAAAGTGTTAGCCTGTGTTTCTTATCCGGGTTATGATAATAATCGTTTAGCGAATCAAATGGATACGCAATATTATATTCAGCTTTTAAATGATAAGTCATTACCGTTATATAATAGAGCGACACAGCAGCTTACAGCTCCTGGTTCTACATATAAACCAATTACTATTATCGCAGGTTTGCAGGAAGGAGTTATTTCACCGGAAACATCACTTTCCTGTGATGGGGTATTTGACAGATTAACACCAAATTTGAAATGCTGGAAACATTCAGGGCATGGAAATGTTTTGAATGCTGCAACAGCAATACAATTTTCCTGTAATGATTATTTGTGTGAAATATCATATCGTATAGGGAAAATAAATCGTAAGACATATAACGATAGTATGGCATTGACCCGTCTGCAGAAATACACAAAATTATTTCATTTGGATGAAAAGTCAGGAATTGAGATTGCAGAGTCAGAACCACATATTACGGATACATATGGAATTCCCTCTGCCATTGGACAAGGTACCCATAATTATGCAACGGTTCATTTAGCCAGATATGTTAACAGCATTGCTTCAAAAGGTAAAGTTTATTCGCTTTCTCTGATAAAAGGGATAACAGATAGAAAAGGAAGATTGATAAAGAAGAAAGGGCAGCAGGATAATATTAAGTTATCAGATGCAGTATGGAATACGGTTCAGTCAGGAATGACACAGTTTGCACAGAATAATGCAGTTTTAAAGGATATGAAAATCAGTATTGCCGGAAAGACGGGAACGGCCCAGGAGTCACCAAGCAGGCCGGACCATTCACTATTTGTCGGGTATGCGCCCGTAAAAAAGCCGGAAATAGCAATAGCTGTGCGAATTGCAAATGGATATGGTTCCTCAAATGCTACTGCTGCCGGCAGGGATATTTTTAACGATTACTTTGGTATAAAAAACAGGAAGAAAATTATAACAGGAAAGGCTTCACAGGTATTTAATACTAGAACGGATTAAATGACTACCAAATCTGCAAATCTGAAAGAATAGATAAGGTAAGTTCAGAAGCAATCGGACCTGTCGTATTTTTTTCGCTTTCAATATTGGTTGCAAAAAAGTAAATGTGCTCCGACTTTTCAATAAATCCAATGAACCATCCGGAAATGTTTTGATGGCGTACTTCCATTGTTCCGGTTTTTCCAAACAGGGAGCCATCTGTATTGGAAGATAGACAAATTGAATTTTTGACAGCCTTAATATTTTCTGGCGAAAAATGGAATTCATTATAATAAAATTTCTTTAAAGTTTCAACCTGCTCAATCGGAGAGATTTTTAGTGATGAATTTAGCCAATAGGAGGAAATATCTCCACGGACAATCTGATTACCATACCCAATTTCATGTACAAAGTCTTTTATGGATGACAAACCAACTTTTTGGTCGATAGCCTGAAAGTACCAGGTGACAGAGTTCTTCATTGCTGATTCTAATGTCTGGTCTACATTCCAGGTATCATACGTATATTTTTTTCCTTCCCATGAAAGTTGTGACTTTTTTGGTGCTATTATTCCAGATTCAAGTCCAAATAAAGCAGTATAAATTTTAAAGGTAGAGGCTGGTGCTATACGTGTCGCAGCATGATCTTTATTATAAATTTGCCATGAATTTGCAGTGGCGTCATATAACACGAAACTACCATCATATTCATTAAAGTTTTCACTTAAATCAATATAGGAAATATTTTGATTGTTATCATTAAAATAATAATAATCCTGATTGGAAGCCTGTATCGTTAATATTGGGGCAAATCCAAGAAGAAAGGCAGCAATCAAAACAAACGTAAAAAAACTGTGCAGCTTTTTCGGAAAGGATACCGGGCGATAATTTGCTATATTTATAATCCGTTTCTTTATCTGTTTCATGTTTCCACCAATTCCGGTTGCAAAAGGGAAAGGCAGGAGCGAAACTTTTTCTGCAAGATTTATTAAGGTGTTGCCATAATCCTCATAGTCCTTTTCGTTTAACATAAGTAAAACGGATGTGTCACAGGCGACTTCACGGTCATTCCGCATTTCTTTTAAGGAATACCAGACAAGAGGGTTAAACCAGTATACAACACTTGCCAAATTCATGAAAGAATTTATCAGGGCATCTTTATATTTGTAATGCTGTAATTCATGTAATATCATGTAACGTAAGTCTGTCATATTATTGTCTGATAGGATATGTATGGGCAGATAAATTTGTGGTTTGAAAAATCCTACCATAATAGGTGATTTTAAAAAGGCAGTACTATAGACAGGGATTTTTCTTTTGATTCCCATCTCTTGAAGGCAGGTTTGGTATAATTTACAAACATCCCGGTTTTGCAGCAGGAGAGCAGATTGTTTTAGCTTATGAAGCTCTATTTTTGATTTTACAACAAAAAGAAGCATGATAAGCATTCCAAATAACCAAATACCCAGTAGTAAGATACCTATTGTGGATATTGTATTTCCACCATCTGATATGGTAAAATCGTTCATCCAGTTAGAGGAATCCGATGAAACCGGATTGGAAGTTGTTTGTAAGGCGGAGTCTGCACGATTGACCGAAGGTTTCCAATTGTAAAAACGTGAAAAAATCTGTAAAATGCCTATGTGCTTTATTTTCAAAAATGGCGCTGCCAGTAAAATTAGCAGTATAAACCATAAATTGTACTGCAGCCGATTGGACAGGTGTTCTTTGAATATGTGTTTAGCCAATAAAATAACTCCGATAATGATGGCAATAAGTATATTGCATATAAAAAAATGAATCGAAAAATGAACCATATCAATCGTCTCCTTTTTGGGAACCTCTGCTGAGAAGTGAACGAAGGGTATCTATCTCTGTTTCTGATAATTTATCGTTTTCTAAATAGGCAGACAGCATTTTTGAAATGTTACCATCATAGAAACGCTTTAAAAAGGAATTGCTTTCCTGACCGATATACTCATTTTCATCCACTAGTGGAGTATAGACGAATACCCGGCTCTGCTTTTCGTAAGAAAGTACGCCCTTGTTTACCAGACGTTTTATCAGGGTTTGTATCGTTTTAGGGCTCCAGGCCGTTGTTTTTGTTAAACGTTCCGTTATTTCGTTTGTGTTAATAGGAGCATATTTCCACACAATTTTCATAACTTCAAATTCAGCTTCAGAAATCTGGGGTAGAGCAGCCATAATATATTCCTCCGTATTCCTACATATGTAATACAATTATTATACCGATTGATGCTTTCAATGTCAAGGAATATCCAGTAGCAGGATAGCGGGTTATCTGTTGTATGATGGAAAGCAACTCAAGATTGACTTTTATGGTAGAATGTAGTATAGTGAAAATACTAAATTAGTTTACATATTGTTAAACTACAAAGAATTGGAGGAGAAGAGATATGAGAAAAAAACTTTTAGCAGCTGTATTGGCAGCTAGCATGGTACTTTCAGTAGCACCAGTGCTTCCGGTTAATACAGGCACAGTAGCATCTGCAGAGGATGTGAATGAAACAGTTGGTGCAGAAGACAAGACTACAGCATGGTGGACAGCATTCAGTAAGCCGCTTCAGCTGGAGACAGACAAAGTGTTGGTAGTTGATATGGATAATTATGGCGGTACTGCAAATGTTTGGAATAATTATGTTATGGTTTTCACAAACGATGGTTCTACTGTTGCTGCAGCTGATGCTCCGGCAGACCATAAGGAGTTTGCAGTAGTACGTGCAGATGACTGGGGATGGGGCGGAGGAGATAACAAGTCCCTTTCCGGAGATGCTATCACGTATACACATGACTGGGCTGATGAGGCATCTTACAAGGAGATTATGGAGGATGCACATATTACTATGGAAGTGGCAAGAAAAGGTTCATGGATTCAGGTGTCTGCAGACGTTGTTTCTAACAAAGATGAGACAAAGAAATATAACCGTACTGTAACCCTTAATACAGCTGAGGGAAATGTTTTCCTGAATTTTACTGTGGATGGTTCATGTCTTAAGATTAATTCTGTTGATACAAAGGATATTGATCCTGATTTAGTTATTGGACCAGGAACAGAAGATCCGGGAACAGAGGATCCAGGAACAAAGGATCCGGGTACGGAAGACGCAGGAACAGAGGATCCAGGCGATGATACTCCTGCTAAGACACAAATCAAGGTTACTAAAGTAACAGCTAAGAAGAATGCTACAAAGGTTACTGGTACAGTATCTGTTACTAAGGCAACTGTTAAGGTTAAAGTTGGTAAGAATGCTTACAAGAAGGCAACTGTAAATGGCAAGAAGTTTACAATCAAGGTTGCTAAGTTAAAGAAGGGTACAAAGGTTACTGTTAAGGCAACAAAGAAGAATTGTACAGCAGGTACAAAGAGCGTGACAGTTAAATAATTAGTTGTTAATCCAACATATTTTTAATAAAGGCTGGAAATCATAATAATGGTTTCCGGTCTTTGTTTAATTTGGGGAAAATTTCTCAAAAAAATATGCAAAATGACGCTGTTTCACTCGTATTTTTGAAGAAAAACCAGTCAAAAATTCTCGAATCCAGTGTGGGTGTGAAAAGTAACTAAAATTTTGTTTATCAGGGCTTTTACGGTAAGTTCAGATGGATATTTTTATTGGACTATGGTATGATAAATTAAGCAGAATAAAAGAAACGGGTATGGGAATATTTGGTATATGGACTGAAAATAGAGAGAGGAGAGCAGATATGGTATCAACAGAAGCAGATAAGTGGAAAAAGGATTATGAAGAGTTTGAAAAAGTAACAAGGCAGTTTTATGCAGGAGAGATTACAGTACCACAGTATAAGGGATTTTCGGGAGGTTTTGGAAGTTATGCACAGCGTGGAGGAAAGGCAAGTATGCTCCGTCTGCGTCTGCCTGGTGGAAGGGTTACAAAGGAAAAGTTAAAATTTGTTGCAGAAAGTATTCAGAAATATCAGATTGACAAGGTACATTTTACTACCTGTCAGACGATACAGTTTCACAATTTATCAGCAGATACGGTATGTGCTCTTGCAGTAGAAGCGTTGGATTGTGGAATTGTTACCCGCGGCGGTGGTGGAGATTTTCCGAGAAATGTTATGGTTTCGCCTTTAACGGGCGTAGAACAGGGAGAATATTTTGACGTTACGCCTTATGCTGAGCAGGTTGGAGAATATCTGATGGGATTGATTAAGAGTGTAAAGCTTCCAAGGAAGTTAAAGGTATGCTTTTCGAATTCTCCAGCAAATGTGACACATGCGACGTTTCGGGATTTGGGGTTTGCAGCACGCAGTGATGGTAAATTTGATGTTTACTGTGCAGGCGGACTGGGAAATAATCCTAAGATGGGTGTTCCTGTGGCACAGGGGGTTGAGGGAAGTAAGGTCTTATATTATGTAAAGGCAATGGTAAAACTCTTTGTGACTTATGGGAATTATGAGGTTCGTGCAAAGGCAAGGACAAGATATATGCAGGATGTTTTAGGGGATAAGCTTGCAGAGGAATATCAAAAGAAACTGGAAGAGGCATTCGGAGAAGAGAAGTTAGATATAGAGATTGGAAAGGATGAAATAAAGAAACAGGGGGATGGCAGTTCTATTTCCTCCGACAGGGTGATTGCTCAAAAGCAGGACGGTTTATATGCAGTAGAGTATCATCCGATTGGAGGATGTCCTGCACCGCAGAAGTTAATTGAATTATATCAGGCAATACAGGAAATGGAGCAGGTAGAGCTTCGTATTGCACCAGATGAGACAGTTTATATCATTAATTGTACATCAGGAGAAGCACAGAAGCTGTTAGACATAACAAATGACGGAGCAGGCAATTTATTTGAATCATCGGTTGCCTGTATTGGTGCATCCATTTGTCAGGTGGGTGCAAGGGATTCCCAGCAGCTGCTGGCAACGCTTGTGAAAGAGTGGGGAGAGTGGGGAATCCCTGATGGAGCATTGCCGCAAATTCATATTTCCGGCTGTCCGTCTTCCTGTGGAACACATCAGATTGGCAGAATTGGATTTCGGGGAGGTATGAAAAAGGTAGATGGAAAGCCAGAGCCAGCCTTTTTGCTATATGTAAATGGCAGGGATGAGCAGGAATGTGCCCGTTTTGGTGAGGAAATCGGTGTTATTACAGAAGCGCAGATTCCACAATTTTTAAAAAAGCTGGGAAAAGTTGTAGCAGAAAGCGGAATGGATTTTGAAACATGGTATGAAGAACATTCTGAAGATTTTAAGCAAATAGCAGAACCATATCTATAAAGAGAGCAGGGTGTTAAAATTTCGAGTGTTATGTTTCGTAAAATTTTTGTTATTTATACACTGGCTGCCGCGTGTTCACGGGATAATACAGGTTTGAGACCGGACACCGGCAATATATCAGGTCAGGCAGGACGCCTGACCTTTTATACTCCTCCCGGAACCAGTGTATAAACTTATTATAACGTGATGTGCTGGTATTGGCAAGAAAACGTTATAAAAATAGCCAATAACAAAATAAGGAATAAAAATAGATGAAAAGGCAGGTGGCATTTTTATGTGAATCTGTTATAATAGATTCGACAAGTCAAAATGAAATCAGGAAAACGAAAGTTTTTGGGGATTGGAGGGAAAAGATGCGGAAAAGATATCTGGCGGCGACAGCAGCGGCCATTACAATTGGCATAACGGGCATTTGGAATGTTAACGGCATGCAGCCATGGATAAGCCATACAGTGGCGCAGGCGGCGGGAGAGGTGAATGCTTCTTCGGTGCAGGTATCCATGTCAAGGGGGAGTGGATGTTATGCAGATGAGTTTTCGCTGGAAATAAGCGGTGAGGGTGCTGCGAAAATTTATTATACGACAGATGGCAGCAATCCTGCAGAGAGTGATACCAGAATAGAGTATACAGGAGCGATTCCTATAAAGGACAAATCAAAGGATGCGAATGTTCTGGCGGCAGTAGACCCGGTACTTTTTGACAGTGCCTATTTGGGATATGATGATGACACCATAGTAGATATGTACAGTGCACCAAAGGATGATGAGGTAGACAAGGCCGCTGTTATTAAAGCAGTTGGTGTTGATGCAGACGGAGTGTATGGAAAGGTTGTAACAAATACATATTTTGTCGGTCAGATGGCAGAACATATACAGGGAATTAAGGAGAGTTGTGAAGCTGCAGGTGTTCCGCTTTCTATTATGTCAATCTCCATGGATTATGATGACCTTTTTGATTATGAAAAGGGAATTTATGTCAAGGGAAAGATTTTTGATGAAGCTGCTGCACTTTATGAAGGTTGGGATTTGTTTGGGGTTGCCAGAAATCTAGAGGCAAATTATAATCAGAGGGGGTCTGCGTGGGAGCGCAGGGCGCATATAGATTATTTGGAAAGCGATGGGGAAAATACCTTGTGCAGGCTGCAGCAGGACTGCGGCATTCGGATTCAGGGAAATTATTCACGCTCAGATTTACAAAAGGGATTCCGTTTATATGCAAGGCAAGATTATGGACAGAAAAAGTTTGAATATGCATTTTTTGGTGAGGATGCAAAGGATGATACGGGCGCAGTGCTTCGTCAGTTTAAGAAGCTGACACTGCGAAACGGCGGAAATGCTTCTTTTCTTGCAAAATATAATGATGCATTCTGGCAGTCTCTTTTAAGGGATGTGGACTGTGAGACACAGCATTCAAGGGTTTGTACCGTTTATCTGAATGGTGAGTACTGGGGGATTTATATTCTGCAGGAAAACTATGATGATAATTATTTTGAAGAGAAGCATGGTGTTGATAAAAATACAGTGGTTGTTTACAAAGGAGATGCGGAACGGTATGCTTCAGGATATAAGTTAGACGAGGGAATGCTTCCTGCTGGTGAAACAGATGAAGGATACTATTTCAGGGAACTGGTGCAGTTTTTTCAGACACATAGCGATTTGAAGAAGACAGAGGATTTCAAAGCATTTGAAAAGCTGGTGGATGTAGATTCGGTAAGGGATTTTTTTGCTGTCCAGGTGTGGATTAATAATAAATGGGACTGGCCGGGAAAGAACTGGTCTATGTGGAAAACAAACACGGTGGACGCTTCCAATCCTTATGCAGACGGCAGATGGAGGCTTTGCCTGTATGATTTGGATTTTGGGGGCTGGAGCGGTATGTCCGAGGCAGCTGCCAATACCATTCGGGATGATGGATATAAACCGTATGGTCTCTTGGATATGGATGCGGATCATGATAATCCGACAGTGCTTTGTTTTGCATATCTGATGAGCAATGAGAAGTTTAGAAATGATTTTGCCTATCGTCTGAAAGAACTTAGTACAGTGAATTTTGAGACGGATATGGCAACAAAGGCATGTCAGAAGTACAGAGATACGTATAATCCTCTGTATCCGCAGTTTTTCCAAAGATTTTTTGGGGAGGCGGCAGAGTGGCGTTTGGAAGATACCCTTTGGGGAGCTGGCAGTTATCAGGCAATGACTGATTTTATTATGGAGCGTCCTTCGAATATACAGAACATGATTGACTGGGTGACTGATTTTTACAAGACACATACCATTTATAACAGTGCGTTAGCAGAGCAGAAAGCTCCTGAGGAGCCGGTTAATAAGAAAGAAGTGACCGGTAAAATCACTGCCAAAAAAGGAACAAAGTATATTAAAGTGAAAGCAACAAAAAAGGCAAAAGTAACGGTAAAGCTTTCAAAAAAGATAATACGTTCTGGTAAAAAGAAGGTTAAGAAGCTTGTGATTCCGGGGAGTAAAAATAAGAAAGGGGTTATAACGCTGCGACTCTCCTCTAAGCTAAAGAAGGGGATGAAGATAACAGTGGTCGTAGAAAAGAGTGGCTGGCGTGAAACAGAGAAGCTTACTATTTGTTGAGTAGAAGCTGGTATCTGAAACAGTAGAAGAGCAGAGCCAATAGAGAAGGAAGAGAATAAGGGTAAAGTGATGGGTAGTATTAATACAGTTTTTAAAAGGTATGAGAAAAAATATATTTTAGACGGGGAGCAGTACCGCCGCTTTCTGGAAATAGCCAGACAGTATATGCAGGTAGATAAATATGGGGAGAGTACAATCTGTAACCTGTATTTTGATACGACAGATTTTGAATTAATTCGTCATTCAATTGAGAAACCCGTATATAAGGAAAAATTGCGCCTGAGGAGTTATGGAGTACCAAAACCGGGTGATATGGTTTTTTTGGAGCTTAAGAAAAAGTATAAAGGAGTGGTATACAAAAGAAGGATTGCTTTATCTTTGGAGGAAGCGTATCGAAGTATCCAGGCGGGCGCAGTAGATGAATCGAAGGGACAAATCGGGCGGGAAATTAATTATTTTTTGGAAATGTACCAGTTAGTCCCAAAGGTCTATCTTGCATATGACAGAATTGCCATGTTTGGAAAGGAAGATGCGGAACTGCGTATGACTTTTGATTTTCGGATTCGGAGCAGGGAGGATAACCTTGATTTGACAGCCGGGGATGAAGGTGAACTTTTGCTTCCTGAGGATAATGTGATTATGGAAATTAAAGTAAAGGATTCCTATCCAATGTGGCTAATCCATGCTTTAGAGACAATAGAAATTTATCCATGTTCATTTTCAAAGTATGGAAATGTATATATAAATTCATTATTTCCGGAATGGATAGAGCAGATTGCAGCCACAGAAGTAATGGGATAAGAGGGAGGAAAAGAAAAGAGATGTTTGAGAGTATATTAAATAATTCAATCAGTACACTGGCAATACGTTCCGCCGCAATTTGTACGGGTGCATCCCTTGTTTTTGGGTTGATTATTGCAGTTTGTTATTATTTTAGCGGAAAGAGTTCAAAGAACTTTTGTCTTTCACTGGTGGTGCTTCCGGCATTAGTACAGACAGTTATTATGCTGGTAAATGGAAATTTGGGAACAGGGATTGCGATTGCAGGTTCTTTCAGCCTGATTCGTTTCCGCTCTATACCGGGAACCAGCCGGGAGATAACAAGTGTATTTTTTGCTATGGTAGTAGGGCTGGCAACAGGAATGGGATATATTACATACGGAGCATTTATATCAGTTTTTGTTGGAGCTGCCATGGTGGTATTGTCTTTCCTTCCGGTTTACAAGAAGGAAGAGAAAAGGCAGTCACTGAAAGTTACAATCTATGAGAATCTGGATTATACGACAGTTTTTGATGAAGTATTTCAGGAGTATTTAAAGTACTATGAAGTAGAATCAGTAAAAACTACCAATATGGGAAGTATGTATCAGATTAAGTATGTCATTGAGCAGAAGGATAAGGGAAAAGAGAAGGAATTTATTGATGCCCTTCGCTGCAGGAATGGAAATTTAACTGTGATTTGCGGAAGGGTTATATTGCCGGTGGAACAGTTGTGATATGAAAAGGAGGAGAAAAATGGCTAAGTATGTAAATTGGAAGAGACAGACGGTATGTATGGCTGCTTTTATGGCGATTGCACTTACAGCATTTTTAGGTAAGGAAGATTCTGCCAGTGCCGCTACCGTGACAAAGAAGCTGGAAAGTGGTAAAATTACAACAAAGAACGGGAAACTGAGTGTAAATAAAAAGAGCAAGGTTGTTACCTTAACGAAGAGTGGTACATATACGTTATCCGGTAAGATTGGAACCTACCGGGTTGCGGTTGATACCAGTAATTTAAAAATTACTCTTGTTCTGAATAAAGTTGTATGCAGCAATAAAACAACTTCCTGTATCTACAATAGCAAGAAATCAACCAGTCTGACGATACAGTCAGCAAAAGGAAGTACCAGCCAGTTAACCGGGCCATCTAAATTCGTGTTAGCGGCAGGACGTTCTACTCCTGATGCAGTGATTTTCAGTGATGGGGATTTAAACTTTAGCGGCAGTGGAAAGATTGTTGTAAAAGATATTTCAGATAATGGAGATGCGATAGGGAGTAAGCAGACCCTTACCTTGTCTTCTGGTACTGTAGATGCTGCTTCTAAGAAAAATGCTTTTCATGCAGATGATATTTTCATCAATGGAGGAAATCTGACTGCGTCTTCTGAGGATACTGCAGTCAAGGCATCAAGGGTTGTGACAATTAATGGAGGCACCAGCCGGATTACAGCAGTGGATAAGGGAATCCAGGGTAAGGCAGGTGTTGTCATTAAAAAAGGAACCATTAATATCCGAACGAGTAAAAGCAATAATCCTAAATTTGATGACTTCCGTGGGATTTCAGCAGGAATTTCCGACAAAAACGGTAAGGAAGCAGTTGCCGGTTCTGTTTTAATTACGGGAGGGAATATTACAATCAATTCGTATGGTGACTGTATCCATGCGGCAAATAATGTAACGATATCAGGCGGGAATTTTTCACTGATAAGTACTGCAGATGATGGGATTCAGGCAAAGGCGCTTTTGACGATTAGTGGAAATCCTGTGTTAAAAATTGATGTAGAGGGAAAGAAGGTAAAGGGAGGAACAAAGAATATAGCCGCAAATATAAAGTACTAAGAAAAGAAACAAAGAGATTTGTTGGAGGGACGGCAGATGATAGTAAATAATCTTTATATTGGAATTCCTTTTGGGACACTCCTTGGTTTTTTGTTTCTGCTTTTCTGCTTTCTGAATATGCCGAAAACAAAATTAGTAAATATTTTTCAGATGCTTTTGGTAGTATGTATTCTTTGGATTGGTGGTGCTTTGCTGATGCGTCTGCAGCTTCGTCCGGGAGGAGGCTTTTGGTTTCAGATTTCTCTGTTTGGCCTGCTGATGCTGCCGATGATTATGTATTTCTTCACGTTTGAGATATTGCAGATACCGAAAAACTTCTTTTGGTATCTCTGTACTGCCTTATCCGGTGTTATTGTTATTATCAATGCGGTTACCCATAAGCTGGTTGCAACACCTGCCGCATCTGTCAGGCGGGATGGTAAGATAGGATATACTTATACTTTTTCCAGTGGTCTGATTTTATTACTGGTTTTGGAATTTTGTCTTATGGTATATGCCACAGTGCTGGTATACAGGGTGGTTGGCGGGGAAATTGAACTGAGGAGAAGGCTCTTTCCATTGTTTTTGGGAACCTACCTCGTTTATTTTGGGCAGTTGGTTGAGATGCTGCCGGATAATATCGTCCCTTTTGGTTCCATTGGTGGATTATTTATGGTATGCTGCTTTGTCTATATTTTATATCAGCATGATACCTTTGATATTCCGGACCGCCTGATGGTTGGCTGTATTTATACGATTGCAGCAATTCTGATTCTCTTTCCAATCTGGAATTGCTCCGTAAATATTAAGACCATTCAGAAAATGTATTCCATGAATCTGAATCATACGGTATTGCTGACATATACTGCGTTGATTATCTGGTCGCTTATTATCGTATTTTTGGCATGGTGGACAGCAGACGGGCTTTCCAGAAGGAAGAAAAGAGAGCAGTTCCGGTATCTGTATCAGTTTCAGGAAAGTATAGCTTCTTTGTTTAATGAAGATGAGTTATATAAAAAGCTGGTTCATATCATTCAGCTTATTCTGAAGGATGCCAGAGTTATGATTTTTGGGCGGAAGGAAAAAGATGCAGAATTTTTTCTAATCCCTACCTGTGAGGCTGATTACGGAATTGATATCGAAGAAAAAGAACAGATTTTAAAACGGTATCAGGATGCAGGGGTGATGCCGGTTGAGTTTGCATTGCTTCAGTATGATGAGGTAGTCTGGGGATTTATTTACTTGAAATTTCCCGGAAAAGTAAAGATGAATTATACGGAGGTGGAATATTTCAGGCAAATTGCAGCGTATGCTTCTATCTGCCTGAAAAATATCAATATTTACCAGGAGGTTTATCAAAACTCTATTCATGATGAATTGACGGGTTTGTATAACAGAACATATTATAAAGAGTTTATTGAGAAGTATTGGATGCCTCATGCAAAGCAGTCACTGATGTATTTGGATTTGGATGATTTTAAACTGTTCAATGAGCTGTATGGGGAGAAAACAGGTGATGCAATCCTGCAATGGGCAGGAAAGGTGGTTTCCGATACGGTTGCATCCAGAGGAGCAACTTTTCGAATTGGTTCCAATGAGTTTCTTGTTTACTCCCGTTACCGGAAAAAGGATGAGCTGCTGGAAATATCGGATGAAATCAGGAGAAATCTTTCCAGAGAGGATGAAATGCGGCCAAAGGTGCTGCAGCCGATTACTATGAGTATAGGGATTGCTTTATTTCCAGATACTGCGGAAGATGCTGATGAGCTTTTGAAGCAGGCGGAACGGGCAAAGTTTTTTGCAAAGGGGGCAGGGAAGAACTGCATCAGAGTATATGAAGCCGGTACGGATTTGGAAGGTACAGAAATACAGGATTCAAGAAGATATGAGCAGCTTACACCGACAATTTATGCGCTGACGGCAGCGATTGATGCAAAGGATTCCTATACTTTTGAGCATTCCATCCATGTATCAGAATATGCCGTTGAACTTGCAAAGAGGCTTGGACTCAGTAATGCTGAGGTTCGGATTGCAAAGGAAGCAGGACTGTTACATGATATTGGGAAAATCGGCATTCCGGAAAATATATTACAAAAGAAAGGGAAGCTGACTGATGAAGAATATTCCATAATGAAAACACACGTTACAAATTCCATAGAGGTGATTCATTATCTTCCCAATATGAATTATGTAATTCCAGCAGTTATTTCCCATCATGAACGGTTTGACGGAAAGGGATATCCGAAGGGAATTAAGGAAGATAAAATTCCGCTTTTGGGTCGTGTATTAGCTATTTGTGATGCCTTTGAAGCAATCATTTCCAAGAGGCCGTATAAGGAAGCGATGTCAGTGGAATATGCTGTGGCTGAGTTGGAGAACAACAAGGGGACACAGTTTGACCCGGAAGTGGCAGATACGTTTATTGCCCTAATTAAAGAAGGTAAGGTACATTTACCATAAAAAGGTTTGAAGTTCCACTATCGCATGAAATTACCATGCGAAGTAGAACTAAATCAAACCTAAGAAGAACGCAGAATCAGCGTTCTTCACATCGGAATACCGGTAAACTATAATTTCAGAAGAAAGGAAGGAATAAATATGTTACATGAGAATGATACAATTGAAGAGGTAAAAAATGAGGTGCTCTATAATGTTGCTAAGGCAGCATTTGAGGGAACACTGGATAAGATTGAAGCGACACTGCCATATGAGATTCTGCCTGGCAGTAAGCCAAGTTTCCGTTGCTGTGTTTACAAGGAAAGAGAGATTGTACGCGAAAGAATTATGCTGGCAAAAAATATCAACCCAATGACAGGTGAGCCTTGCCGCAATACAGTACAGATTCTTCCGGCAGCCTGCGAGAACTGTCCAATTACCCGTTTTACGGTAACTGATAACTGTCAGAAATGTATGAGTAAAAAGTGTATGCAGGCATGTAAGTTTGATGCGATTACGATGACACGCGATAAGGCATATATCAACCCGGATAAATGTAAAGAGTGTGGACAGTGTTATCAGGCGTGTCCATATAATGCGATTGTGGATATAATGCGTCCATGCCGCCGTGCCTGCCCGGTAGATGCAATTCAGGCTGGTGAGGACGGAAGAGTACGCATTGATGATGAGAAATGTATCCGCTGTGGTTCCTGCATCAGCGGCTGTCCGTTTGGTGCAGTTTCAGACAGCTCCCGTATGTTGGAGGTAATTGATTACTTAAAGGGAGACAGACCAGTCTATGCTTTGGTAGCGCCTGCAGCTGAGGGACAGTTTGGTGTGGATATTACGATGGAGTCAATCCGTAACGGAGTGAAGAAGTTAGGCTTTAAAGATATGGTAGATGTAGCAATTGGTGCAGATTTTGTTTCAGAATCGGAAGCACGGGAATGGGCAGAAGCTTATAACGAGGGAAAGAAGATGACAACCTCCTGCTGTCCTGCATTTGTACATCTCATCCGTCGTCATTTCCCAGAGCTTACAGAACATATTTCTTCTACGATTTCTCCGATGGCTGCGACAGCAAGGTTAGTAAAGGCAATGGATAAAGATGCGGTATGTATTTTTATCGGACCTTGTATTGCAAAGAAGAGTGAGGCAGGACAGGATCAGGAACATCCGGGAGATAACGCAGAACTGGTACTTACTTTTGAGGAATTCCGCGCAATGCTTCGCGCCAAAGATATTAAACTGTTACCTTGCTCTTTAGAGGAGGAACAGCATGGCAGTATCCATGGTAAGGGATTTGCAAATGCCGGTGGTGTAACAAAAGCAGTAAAACAGGTATTTATGGAGCGTGGACTGAATTCCGCAGTCAATGTCCGTCAGTGTAATGGTGCGGCAGAGTGCCGTAAGGCATTGATGTTATTAAAGGCAGGAAAGCTTCCTGAGGACTTTATCGAAGGTATGTCCTGTGAAGGTGGCTGTGTGGCTGGTCCGGGTAATATTCTGGAGGAGAAGGCATATAAGAGGGAGCGTGATAACCAGCTCAGGAAGGCAGATGACCGTATGGTTACGGATACAGTAGCTGCATACAGTAATTATGATTTCTCTATGCACCGCAGGAATGCCGCAGACTAAGATTGTTAAAATAATGAATACGGCATCAAGGCTTGTGTCAAAGCAGAAGGAAGAAGAGGAAGAGGAGACGAAAACCTGTCCTTACTGTAAAAGTGAAATTGCTATCGAAGCAAGCAGATGCCCGCATTGTACTTCTGTATTGGAGGAGATAGAGTAATACAGAAATAGAATAATGAAATTCATTCACCGGAAAACCACTGTAAATTTCTTAAACTTCATTATATTTACAGTGGTTTTTGTTGTATATAACAATAGGATTGCTATTGCATTAAACTACGGTTTGGATAACCTTAAATACGGTTCTCTTGTGTTGTACTTTGTATTGCTGTACACTTAAAAAGAGAAATGAAGTTTGAGAATGTTTATTTTATAAAAAAAAGATATGTTATAATGGTGGGCACATTGATGTTTGGGATGGGAAAACCGCGCAAAAAATCTGCGCAGAAATGAGGTTTATATGAGTATTTTAAAAAGGGCTTTTCCATATTATAAGAAGATATATGGGGTATTGGCCATCTGTATACTGTTTGGGCTGATGCAGGGAGTAGTATCGCTTGTAGAGCCGCAGATTGTGACATTAATTGTGGACAGGGTTATTAATCCGGCCTTGGGAAGAAAGCCGGTAGAAAACAGCAGTATTTTTTCTTTTTTGATTCAGGATATCCCGGTAGGGAATTTATGGGAAATTATGGGAGTGTTAGTAAGCGTGTTTTTACTTTTTATGGTTGCTTACTTTGTTACATTTTATGCCCGCTGGAATCTGGCGCATTATTTCTCCATTAAGTGTGATAATGTAGTGCGGTTACATGTATTAAAAAAGATTAATTCCTTTGGACAGCCGTTACTCAAGGAATACAGTACGGGAGATTTGATTACCATTGTGAATTCGGATGCAAATAATATCAGGGAATTTCATGTGGCGACAATACCTTTTATGGTGGATGCAGTATTTTATATTGTAGTTGCATCATATATGCTATCCAGAATACATATTGGACTGATGCTGGTACCTTTGCTGACGCTGGCTGTTTTTGGTGTGATTACAAGGCGTTTTTTGAAGATGTGCGGTGAAAATTACAGTAAGCTGTGGGGGAAAAACTCAGAGCTGAATACAGAAACCCAGGAGAGTATTTATGGAATCCGTACTATAAAATCATATGCAAGGGAGGATATCCGCAGGCAGCGTTTTTGTGAGAGAAGTGAAGATTTAAGGGACTTTTCTACATCCTTTGGTGTTAAACGTTATAAGTATTTTGTTGCTTTTGATACGGTAGACCAGTTTGTAATGCTTGCAAGTATGGCAATCAGTATTTTCCTTGCAACAAGGTTTCAGATGACCAGTGGGGAATACACGGCATTTCTGACTTATTTGCTTTCTATCTGCGGGAATTTTGTAGATATTATATTTTTGGCATCGGACATGCAGAACGAGAAAGTGAGTGCTGACAGGCTGTTCGGATTACTTGATAAGAAGGATGAAATAGGTGCAAAGTACGGAGAAAAGACAGTTTCTAAAACACCTCATGTGG
Organism: uncultured bacterium; assembly: GCA_947643145.1. Taxonomy (GTDB): domain Bacteria; phylum Bacillota; class Clostridia; order Lachnospirales; family Lachnospiraceae; genus Butyribacter. Next base: position 50,680 of record CANRVD010000008.1, read on the forward strand.
TTTTATCGCATGTTAGTGCAAAGGCAGATGAGAATGAGCTTTTGGAGGATATTTCACTGGAGATTCCTTATGGAAAGAAAATTGGAGTGATGGGAAAGACAGGAAGTGGAAAATCTGTCCTTCTTCGTGTACTGCAGGCATTTGAAGAAATTTCTGACGGTACAATCACGATTGATGGTGTGGATATGAAGGAATACAGCCGGAATGAAATTGCAAAAGCATATGGCTATGCGATGCAGAATGTATTTTTGTTCTCCAATTCGATTGCGGCTAATATTGCATATTATAATCCGGAGGCTTCGGATGAGGAAGTTATGAAGTGTGGTGAGCTTGCGCAGGTCAGTGAATTTGCAGAAGCTTTTCCAGATGGTTACCAGACGGTTATTGGAGAAAAGGGGTTTGGACTGTCGGGAGGGCAGAAACAGCGTGTGGCGATTGCGAGGGCGCTTCTTAAGAATGCACCGATTACGGTTCTGGATGATTGTACCAGTGCGCTGGATATTGAGACGGAAAGTAAAATATTTAAGAATTTGGACGGACATTTTCAGGAACGGACGCTGATTATGGCGACACACAGGGCAATGGCATTGAAGGATTTTGATGAAATTATATTTTTGGAGGAAGGAAAAATTATTGAAAGGGGAACCTTTCATGAGTTAATGGAGTTAAATGGACGGTATGCAAACCTTTACCGGCAGCAGATAGATAAGGAGGTGTTTGTCAGTGAGTAGGAATTTGTATTATGAGGACGAACTAATCGAAGAGAAGTTTAATGGTTTTATGTTTAAACGGCTGGTAGAGTATGCGGCAGAGTATAAAATGGAATATATAAAGGTGACGGCCTTGATGATTGGAGCAAGTTTTTTGTCTCTGGTACCGGCTGCCATTAATATGAAAATTATCAATGAAGTGCTGCCGCAGAATGGGGTGGTGCCTGATAATGTACTTGGCATTACTGTTCTTTTACTGAGTTTGTGGTTTACATTGAGTATTGGCTCTGTGTTATGTGATTTTATTACTTCGAAAGCTTCGACAACGCTTGGGAATACGATTGTCTGTAAGTTACGCGAGGATTTATTCAGGAAACTTATGGAGCTTAGCTTTGACTATTATGACAGCAGGCCGACCGGAAAGATTTTAATCAGAATTACAAATTATACAGATGAGATTGCCGACTTTTTCATTAATGACATGACCCGTGTGGTACAAAATGTTTTCATTATGATAATTACAATTATCTGCATTTGTCTTGTCGAAGTAAGAATGGCAGGGATGGCGATTCTTGTCAGTATTCCTTTGGGAATTTTACTTTGGGTGATTGCAAAGGCACTACACCAGTGTATGAGAAATGACAGAAACAAACAGAGTAACCGGACGGCATTTGTTGCAGAAGATATCAATGGGCTGGAGGTTATCAAAGCATTTAACAGGGAGGCACTAAACGATGAAATCTTTGTAGAACTGTCCGATAAGTTCCATAAGGCATTTATGCAGACGACCAGATATCGTGAACTCTTCTTTCCTCTTTCCTTTGCGGGGGTAAGGATTTTATGCTCTGTCGCAATGTATTTGACGGCATTGTTTATTATCAGTAACCATATTGGGGCAGAACTGACATTAGGTGCATTGGTTATTATAACAACGTATATGCAGCGCTTTTCCAATGCAATGTATGTGATGTGCCAGCGTTTGCAGTCTTTTACAAATATGACTGCAAATATAGAGCGCATTTTTGAAGTATTGGATACGGAAAGTGATATTGTAGAAAAGAAGGATGCAAAGGAACTGGAGATTCCATATGGCAGTGTGGAGTTTCAGGATGTGACATTTTCTTATGTCAACGGTATTTCCGTACTGGAACATCTGGATTTAAAAATAGAGCCAGGGCAGATGATTGCACTGGTTGGGCCGACTGGTGCAGGAAAGACTACGATTGTCAGTCTGATTAGCCGTTTTTATGATATTGACAGCGGAAGTATCCGCATTGATGGAACGGATATCCGTGATGTGACATTAGAATCACTCCGGCACAGGATTGGTGTTATGATGCAGGATACCTTTCTGTTTCGTGGGGAGATTATTGAAAATATCCGTTTTGCCAGACCAGAAGCGACAGATGAGGAATGCATTGAGGCGGCCAAAAAAGTCTTTGCCCATGATTTTATTATGAAAAAACCGGAAGGATACCATACCGTTATTTCAAGTCAGGGATTAGAACTGTCGGGCGGTGAAAGACAGTTACTATCCTTTGCAAGGCTGCTTTTGGCAAATCCAGATATTATTATTCTGGATGAAGCAACCAGTAATGTCGATACGGAAACAGAAAAACTGGTGCAAAAACTTTTTACGACGGTACTAAAGGGAAAGACCTGTTTTATTATTGCACACCGTCTTTCTACGATTCGGAACGCAGACAGAATTCTTTATATTGATAAGAAGGGAATTTTAGAGGAAGGAAACCACGAAGATCTATTAGAGAAAAAAGGATATTATTACCAGCTGGTATGTCATCAGTAAGTTTTAAGAATTAAACGGGTGATTTCCATAAATAAAGATAAGAATTCGGGCATTTGAAATGACTTGAAAACAGAAGATAAGTACAGTATAATCATAATAATGCCAAAACGTTACTATTCACAGTTATGCTGGCAGGCTTTACGCAGGTTGGCGTGAACAGTAACTAAAAAGTATACTGTACAGGAGGAGCTGGTTAAGTGAATAAAAGTGATTTCGAAATACGTGCATTAGTAAAGCATATTACGCAAAAGGAATTATTAGACTTTTATGCAGCGTTTAAGCAGGTAACGGGATACAGTATGGAGAGTCCGTTGGTCACAGAAGAATATCTGAAAGAGAACAGGGCTCAGATAATTGTTGCAACGCAGGCATTGTTATCTGCTAAGCTTTCTAAGGAAGGAATTGACAATATTATTTCGGTGTTTGAAGAGGCAACAGAATTTAGAAAGTAAATAAAAAGGTTTGAAGTTCTACCGGACTTCAAACCTTTTAAACTTTATAGAAAACTTTTCGGAATGTAGAGGTGTGTCAATAAAAAATGGAGAATTTTAATTCGCTGACTTTTTGTGTGACAGGAAATCACCAACAAACTGTACCGTAGGGGCGAGCAGAATAACCATTAAAAAAGTCATAATGCCGTATGTCCCACCTGTAAATACGCCTATCATGGTACAGAGAAAATCCTGGCAAAAGCGAACCGGACGAAAATGATTTTTACCCCCATTACGCTTCATCAACGACTCATTAATAATAAAAGGAATCGCATCATAGGGAGCTACTCCCTGACCGCTCTGCATATAAAAAGCTGCAGCAAAGACGAATAAAAGCAGGGACGGAATCAAAAGAATACAACGGGCGGTAAAATCAAGTTCTGCCGGAATGCCGCATACGTTGTGCCATATGTATGTAAAAAAGTCGGTGGTATATCCTACCAAAACCATATTCCCTACTGTTCCCCAGCCAATGCCGCTGCGGTAGAGAAATAGCACAAAAACCAGAAGAATCAGATTCATAGTCAATTGCCAGGTGCCAAAGGTAAGCCCCAATATTTTACAAACACCATAATTCATTGCGGAGCAGGGGTCTGTTCCAAAGTCTGTCATTACCAGAAGGGAAAGAGAAAATCCCATTAAGATAACAGCGCATAGCATCATGAGAAAACTCTTGTAATTTTCTTTTGTTATTTGAAAGCGTTCCAGTAAATTTTCTTTTTTGGTTGCAGATTCAGACATGGGTGTATTCCTCCAACATATAGTCATTTGCTGTTACGAATCACAGCTATCTAAGAAGAAGCTAAGGCATACCCTGTAGATTGCTGCGGGGTGTTTGACCTGTTTTCTAAAATCAATTGTGAATAGTAACATTTTTTCAAATTGGATTTAGTATAGCATATCTTATGTAAAAAGCAAGTCAAAGTGTTGAGTTTAACCAAACAAAGAGTTGTTTTACAAAGGTATATTGTGTTTGCTACAATCATGATATCGAACAACATGAAATGACAAATTTGTGCATACGCCCCATTTTGGGGTTGAAAAGAAAAGGAGGATTTAGATGGAAAAGCAGGCGGGTAAAACAGAATTTTTTGGTTCACGGTTGGCTGAATGCAGAAGAGAGAAAAATCTGACTCAGGAAGAATTTTCCAATCAGTTAGGGATAACGCCACAGGCACTCAGTAAATGGGAACGGGGGCTGAGTGCGCCGGATTTATTTATGATATCCGATATTTGTAATATACTGGATGTAAGTGCAGATTATCTGCTCGGGACAAAGACAGGAAAAATTACGGAGGATGGAAACATTAAGGTTCAAAAAGAAATATGGAGTAATTTGCGGAATAATTTGGATGCATTGCAATTAGTTTTTGGAAAGGAATTGGTTCCGTTTTTTATGGATAACCAATTTATGGAAAAGATAGCAAAACTGCGTGTCAGACTTTCTAAGGAAGGGATTTTGATGCCGGTTGTCAGAGTGTCAGACCAGTTGTCATTAGGGAATAAAGAGTTTATGGTTTTGTCCTATCAGAAAATTTTATATCGCGAAGTTTTGGAAAAAACGGAAGATAATTCACTGGATTATGTGATTGATAAACTTGGTGAAGCTGTCAGGGCCAATTATGCGGAGATTATAAATGTTGATATGGTGAAGAGCCTGACGGATAATTTAAAAATCAAGTATCCTGTTTTAATTGAAAGTGCAGTGCAGGAGAAAGTACCATATACACTATTGTTAGATGTTATCAGGGGATTTTTGAGGCGGGGAAACTCTTTGGTTTATCTTCCTAAGATAATCGAAATAGCGGAACGTGAAGTAAGGGAACATGGCTCTATGCAGGTATCGGAATTAGTGGAGTGCATTGCAAAATCTGTGAAAGGGACGGAAAACGATTTTCCAAATCACTCATTGCAAATATGAGAAGCTTTTTTGTCCGTAAAAAGTTTTTTAGGGACAAATTGGTGCAAGCAGGAACAGGATTTTCTAAATACAATCAGCTATAATTAGTGTAAACAAGGAGGATTGAACAAAGTGTCGATACAATATATACAGCAGGCAATATGTTATATGGAAGAACATATTTGTGAAAATATAAATTACGCTGATGTGGCAAAAAGCGTGCATATGTCAAGCTATAATTTCCATCAGACATTTAGTTTTATTGTAGGAATGACAGCTAATGAGTACATTAGAAAACGCCGTCTTACATTAGCAGCCGAGGAGTTGCAGACAACGGATATATCAGTGACTGATGCTGCATATAAGTATGGTTACGAATCTCCGGAAAGCTTTTCTAAAGCTTTTACACGATTTCATGGTTCAACTCCAAAACAGGCAAAACGAAAAGGCGCAACGCTTCATTTGTTTAATCCACTTGTGATAAAAATTACATTGGAAGGTGGTAGTATTATGGATTACAGAATAGAACACAGAGGACGTCAACAGTTTATTGCATTGGTAAAAGTTTTTCCGAATGAAATCATCAATGATGATAATGACCATAGTATTCCTGATTTTTGGGAAAAATGTTCTGAAAGAAACCTTATTGAACCTATGAAATTGCTTTGTAAGGAAGGAAAAAGGGATTTATATGGTTTGTGCAGCCCTGTTAGGGATAACGAAATTCATTTCAATTATGGAATCGGAATTATGATTGATGATGATACCGATATTACAAAATTGGAGCAGTTGACTTCTGAAAGGTTCTATGGTATGATTCAAAGCGTGGTCAGGAGGACTGACTGCCGAAGAGTGAAACAACAGGTTCATGAAGGGGTACACCACCGCGGGTGTATTCTTTCGTGAATCTTTTTTGGTTAAAACTAAGGTGTTATTACTTCGGCGGTTAAATATCGCAGTTTTTACTCGTCTAAATTCCTGGTTACATTCTGCCAAAAGCCTTGATGTAGCACCACTACACCTACGTTTTTGGCAGATGTATCCGAAAATTTATACTTCGTAAAATCATGCGATATTTAACTTCCGAAGTAATAAAAGGGAATTGTTATATGACAAAGTAATAACATAATAGTTGGAAGGAATGAGGTGACAGAATGGAAATAATGGTAAATGGTGAAAAGGTTTCCTGTCAGGAGGGGATTTCTGTGGAAGAATTCGTTGTACAAAGAGGACATGATATCAGGCAGATTGCTGTGGAATGGAATGAAAAAATTATTTCAAAGGAATCCTATAGAAATACGGTTCTGAAAGAGGGAGATGTGGTTGAAATTGTAACCTTTATGGGTGGTGGCTGCTGATGCATAACAAAATTATAGGAAGGGAAAATAGGTAGATTATGAGTGATTTAATGAAGAAGGAAGATAAACTGGTAATTGGTGGGCATTCATTTGATTCCAGATTTATTCTGGGTTCTGGAAAGTATTCGCTGGATTTGATTCAGGCGGCGGTGGAACATGCAGGAGCGCAGATTATTACATTAGCGCTTCGCCGTGCAAATCAGGGAGGTATGGCAAATATTTTAGATTACATACCAGAGGGAGTTACATTACTTCCGAATACGTCAGGGGCAAGAAATGCGGATGAGGCAGTGCGTATTGCAAGACTGTCGCGCGAAGTTGGCTGTGGAGATTTCGTAAAAATTGAGATTATGCGTGACAGTAAGTATCTTCTGCCGGATAATGCAGAAACAATCAAGGCTACAGAAATTCTTGCCAAAGAAGGATTTGTGGTAATGCCATATATGTATCCTGATTTGAATGTGGCAAGGGATTTGCAGAATGCGGGTGCTGCAACGATTATGCCTTTGGCAGCACCGATTGGCTCAAATAAAGGGCTTTGTACAAGAGAATTTATTCAGATACTGATTGATGAAATTGATTTGCCGATAATCGTGGATGCAGGAATTGGTGCGCCGTCACAGGCATGTGAGGCGATGGAAATGGGAGCAGCAGCGGTAATGGCAAATACGGCGATTGCAACAGCAGGGGATATTGTGGCAATGGCAGATTCCTTTAAGCTGGCTATTAAGGCGGGCAGGCAGGCATATCTTTCTGGCCTTGGCCGCGTTATGGAGAAGGGGGCGAGTGCGTCTTCGCCGCTGACTGGATTTTTACAGTAGCAGATAAAGCGGTATCGATATGCTGTTTGGTACACGTTTGATTTTAAAAAGAAAGTGTGAATGAAAAGATCATTCACACAGGAAGAAATTTTAGTTCTTTTGATGCAGTATAAAGCAAAGGTGATTTTTATTTACCTTGCAGAAATGAGGAGAGATATGAGTCAGGAAATCAAAGAAGACAAGAAGGAAAATAGAATTGACCATATGACATATCTGCCCGGCATGGAGAAATTGGAATCGGATATTGGACAAAAGGTGATTGAGCGGATGGAGGCATATGATTATAACAAATATACAGAAAAGGATGTGAAAGCGGCGCTTGCCCATGAAGTATGTACGCCGGAGGATTTTGAGGCGCTTCTTTCACCGGCGGCACTTCCTTTTTTGGAGGAAATGGCACAGCGGGCGCAGCGTGAGACAAGAAAACATTTTGGTAATTCGATTTATATGTTTACACCACTTTACATAGCAAATTACTGTGAAAATTATTGTGTTTACTGCGGCTTTAACTGCCATAACAAAATCCGGCGTGCAAAGCTTGAACAGGAGCAGATTGAACAGGAGATGCAGGAGATTGCTAAGTCTGGTTTGCAGGAAATATTAATTCTGACCGGAGAGAGCAGGAAGATGTCGGATGTAAAATATATTGGCGAGGCATGCAGGATTGCGAAAAAATATTTTAAGGTGATTGGACTGGAAGTTTATCCAATGAATTCGGATGAATATGCGTACCTTCATGAGTGTGGGGCTGATTATATAACGGTATTTCAGGAAACGTATCATTCAGAGAAATATGAAACACTGCACAGGGCAGGGCATAAGCGTATTTTCCCATACCGTCTCAATGCGCAGGAAAGGGCATTGAAGGGAGGAATGCGGGGCGTTGGTTTTGCTGCGCTTCTTGGGCTGGATGATTTTAGGAAGGATGCCCTTGCGACAGGATATCATGCGTATCTTTTACAGCGCAAATATCCTCATGCAGAGATTGCATTTTCCTGCCCAAGACTCCGCCCTATTATTAACAATGAAGAAATTAATCCAAGGGATGTTCATGAGCCACAGCTTTTACAGGTTATCACGGCATATCGGATTTTTATGCCATTTGCCAGTATTACGATATCTACGAGAGAGTGCGAGAGGGTGCGTAATAATGTAATTAAAATTGCCGCAACGAAGATTTCTGCCGGAGTATCTGTGGGAATTGGTGAGCATATTGAGGACAATGAAAATGTAGGGGATGCACAGTTTGAAATCTCTGATGGAAGAAATGTGGAGGAAGTCTACCAGGCAATTCAGAACGAGGGATTACAGCCGGTAATGAGTGATTATATTTATGTGTAAATTTATAGTAGTAACGAACCGGACACTTTGCAGGGGTGACTTTTTGGAACAGATTCATGCTATTTGTCTGGCTGGAGCAGATAAGATTATTTTGCGGGAAAAGGATTTAAGTGAGGAGTCCTACGAAGAGCTGGCAGAAAAGGTATGTTCTGTTTGTGGGAATTATAATACAGAGCTTGTACTGCATCAGAATATTTCTGTGTCAAGACGGCTTGGAGTGAAGAAAATTCATTTGTCAGTGCCTGCGCTTGTGGAGCATTTCAGGGAATTGGAAGGATTTGAACAGATAGGAGTATCCGTTCATTCGAGGCAACAGTTAGAAACGGCAAAAAAGTGTGGGGCATCGTATGTGTTTTATGGCCATGTTTTTCAGACAGATTGCAAAAAAGGGGTGCCGCCAAGGGGGAGTATGGCACTTCATGAAATCTGTGAACAGGCGGAAGTTCCTGTTTATGCGATTGGCGGTATTTCTCCAGAAAATGCAGCAGAGGCTTTGAAAGCCGGGGCAGACGGTGTGTGCGTTATGTCATGGGGAATGCAGCAGAGTGAAGCGGCAATGCGGGAGTTTATAGAAAGAATTCAGTGCCGCAAGTTGTACAGATAGTAGAAAATATGATATCATCTTAATAAAAGAAAGGAAAAATACAGGTTTGTATTGATGCTTCAGACGAAAATGTGTTGAAGTTTGGTGAAGGTTATGGTTGTAGATTTGGCAGAAAGCAGAGCAAAGATTGATGAAATAGATAAAGAAATTGTTCGTCTGTTTCAGAGGAGAATAGAGGTTGCAACAGATGTGGCCGCTTATAAAAGAAGTACCGGAAAAAAGGTATTGGATGCAAAGAGGGAAGAGGAAAAAATTAAAACGCTGCGGACATTGGCAGATGGAGAGTTTAATAAATCAGGAATAGAGGATTTGTTCCGTCAGATTATGTCGATTAGCAGAAAGTATCAGTATCAGGTGCTTGGCCCGGTGGTAAATGATATTCCGTTTCGGGAAGTGGATTCGCTGGAAGTGGATGAAGATACTAGAATTGTCTGTTTTGGAGAACATGGTGCATTTACAGAACAGGCAATGGAAGAGGTTTTTGGCAAAAAGATTACTTCTTTTCATAAGCAGACGTTCCGTGAGGTTATGGAGGCTGTCGCAGAGGGGGAGGCAAAATATGGTGTGCTTCCGATTGAAAATACTTCAACCGGAGGGATTACAGATATTTATGACTTGTTAGTTGACTATGATGTGACAATTGTAGCAGAGCATGTTGTAAAGGTAGAGCAGGATTTGCTGGGGCTTCCTGGAACCAGCCTTTCTGATATTAGGATGGTGTATTCCCATCCGCAGGGGCTGATGCAGTGTGCGAGATTTTTGGAGGAGCACCCGGAGATTATGACAAAGAGCTTTTCGAGTACTTCTGGTGCAGCGAAGAAGGTTGCGGCTGATAAGGACAAATCCCAGGCGGCGATTGCCAGTAAAAGGGCAGCAGAAGCCTTTGGACTGGAGGTGCTTAAGGAGTCCCTTAATTATGAAAGCAGCAATTATACGAGATTTATTATTATTACCAACCAGAAGATATTTTTGTCGGATGCAAATAAGTTAAGTCTTTGTTTTGAAATCAAGCATCAGGCAGGTGCATTATATAATATGCTGTCTGACTTTTATTATAATGATTTGAACCTTACAAAAATCGAATCCCGCCCGATTGAAAACAGAAATTGGGAATATCGCTTTTTTGTAGATGTTGAGGGAAATATAAATTCACCGGGAGTCGGAAATGCACTTGCCAGTGTGAAAGAATTTGCCAATAAGCTTTCTGTACTTGGAAATGTAGCAAAACGATAGAATTAGCTGGGTTTTCGTATGCTGTTTAGAATGGCTGTGAATGGTAACAGTTGAATACCCTGTGAGCGTGTTTGGATGGTGTACTAGTACCATCAATCGCTGTAACACTCGCTATAGCGGGGGATTTCGCCTTGTATATGAGAATTTATCCAACAAAGATATTTACGATATTTAATAGCCGGAGTAGTAATAAAATTAGTAAATGTTTGGAGGTTAGAGTGAAAAAGGGACAGATTTATGAGGGTGTAATTGAGATGGTAGACTTCCCTAATAAGGCTGTAATTACATTGCCAGAGGAGAATGCAGATGGCAGGAGCAGGGAAGTAAAAATAGTTGTAAAAGGGGGAATCGCTGGACAGAGGGTTTCCTTTGTTTTGAATAAAGTGCGTCGGGATAAATGTCAGGGGCGTATCATTGAGGTATTGGAAAAATCACCTTTGGAGACAGCAAAACCAATATGCCCAAAGTTTGGGATATGCGGTGGCTGCAATTACCAGACACTTTCCTATGAGGAGCAGTTGGAACTGAAGAAAAATCAGGTCCTAAAACTAATTGATGCCGTATATCAGCAATCTGGAAGCAGTTATCTTTATGATGGAACTTTGCCAAGCCCTGATGTTGCCGGTTATCGGAATAAGATGGAATTTTCCTTTGGGGATGAGGTCAAAGACGGCCCTCTTACATTGGGACTTCATAAGAAAGGAAGTTTTCACGATATTATTGATGCAGATTGCTGCAAAATTGTTCATGAAGACTTTACAAAGGTACTTACCTGTGTGCGGGATTATTGCAGAAAGGAAAAGATACCTCATTATAAGAAGAATTCTCACGAAGGAGTTCTTAGACATTTGCTGGTGCGCCGTGCTGTTTCAACAGGTGAACTTTTGGTGGCACTGGTTGTGTCTTCACAGCAGGCATACGAATGGAGTGAATTGGCAAAAAAACTGCAGCAACTTGATTTAGAAGGGGAACTGGCTGGATTTTTATTAGTTACAAACGATAGCCTGGGCGATGTGATTCGGAATGATAATATGGACATTATTTGCGGAAGGGATTTCTTTACAGAGGAGATTTTGGGATTGAAATTTAAAATCTCTCCGTTTTCTTTTTTTCAAACCAATACAAAAGGGGCAGAGGTATTGTATCAGAGAGCCAGAGACTATATATTGGGGAACATGAAAGATACTAAAACAGATGATATGCTACATAAGAAAGAATTAGCAGACTTCCGAGATAAGGTGGTCTTCGATTTGTATAGCGGTACTGGGACAATTGCGCAGATTATTGCGCCTGTTGCTAAAAAGGTAATTGGTGTGGAAATTGTAGAAGAGGCAGTGGAGGCAGCAAAAGAAAATGCAGCGGCAAATGGTTTGACAAATTGTGAGTTTATTGCAGGGGATGTGCTGAAGGTCATTGATGAAATTGAGGAAAAGCCGGATTTTATTATATTGGATCCACCAAGGGATGGTATACATCCGAAAGCACTGAGAAAGATTATTGATTTTGGGGTGAAGAATATTGTGTATATTTCTTGTAAGCCTACCAGCTTGGCCCGTGATCTTGTAGAGTTACAAAAGTACGGCTACCAGATGAACCGCATTAGTTGCGTTGATATGTTCCCGTTCACGGTGCATGTGGAGACGGTAGTAATGCTTTCCCACAAAAAACCCGACAGCGTAATCAACGTAAAAGTCGAGTTTGGTGAGGGTGAGGGCAAAGTGCC
>CANRVD010000009.1 GCA_947643145.1 uncultured bacterium
TGGGCTATCGCCAAATGGTAAGGCACTGGACTCTGACTCCAGCATTTCAAGGTTCGAATCCTTGTAGCCCAGTTTACTGGTTTTCCAGTAGAGAGGGATAGCAAGTGCTATCAGATAGAAATTTTATATAGTGGGCTATCGCCAAATGGTAAGGCACTGGACTCTGACTCCAGCATTTCAAGGTTCGAATCCTTGTAGCCCAGTTTTAGGAATCGCAGAGTGGATTGGCTTTGCGATTCTTTTGTATAACCGATAGTCAAACAATAGATTGCAGGCTTGGCAGGTAAGCCTATTGTCATAAATGAAACGAACATCTACCGGATGTTTCGTAATCCTTGGGTGCGCTTGGATGATGTAAATATTACTTCGGCGGTTGAATATCGCAGTAATAAATTTGCACATCCTCACTCTGCTTTGCGCGAAGGAAATAAGAAAAGTGGATAGGGAGTAAGATGCAGTATTTACATGGCGGAGATGTTTACCGGTATCCTGTGGAATATGATTTTTCAGTAAATATTAATCCACTGGGAATGCCAAAAAGCTGCATTGATGCAGCGAATCAGGGGATTTATTTAGCGGGATTACAGTATCCTGACTGGAAGGGGGAAGCCCTTTGCAAAAAGCTGTCTGAGAAAACGGGTGTCGAAAGCGGACAGATAATACTTGGAAATGGAGCGGCAGAGCTGTTGTATACGGTATGCCAGTTTCTACGGCCGCGTTTTGGAAAAATTGCAGTTCCCTGTTTTCAGGAATATGAGCAGGCACTAAAAAGTGTCGGGGCAAAAACTGTTTTTTGGAAGCTTCGGGAGCAAGATGGTTTTGTATTGGGGAAGGATTTCAAGAAAACAATAGATGGAAGGGAAGATGTTATCTTTTTGTGTAATCCAGGCAATCCGACAGGAAGGCTGATTGATATGGAAGTTCTTCAGGGGATCGCAGAGCAGTGTGAAAAAACAGAAACATATCTTTGTCTGGATGAGTGCTTTCTGTCTTTTCTAAAACCAGAGGAGCAGAAAGAACGAAGTATGCTTTCAAAGCTTTCAAGGTATCCTCATGTTATTGTACTCCGGGCGTTCACAAAGATATATGGAATGCCGGGACTGCGGTTAGGATATGCCTGCAGTGCAGATAAGAAGCTGCTTGCAGGGATGAGGGATGTGTTACAGCCATGGAATACTTCGATTCCAGCGCAGATGGCAGGACTTGCAGCATTGTCAGAGGATTCCTATCTGGAGCATACATACAGACTTTTAGAAAAAGAACGGATCTATTTACAGCAGGAGTTAGAAAAGGGACTGGCAAAAAAAGTTTTTCCGTCTTCTGCGAATTTTCTTTTCTTTCAGGCAGAACACGATTTATGGGAAAAATTGCTGGAAAAGGGGATTTTGATTCGTTCCTGTGAGAATTTTACAGGCTTGTCCAAAGGATATTTTCGAATTGCAGTAAGGACTCATAAGGAAAACGAGGAGTTAATACGCAGGTGGGGGGAGATTTAAAATGGCAAAAGCAATTATGATACAGGGGACCATGTCAAATGCAGGGAAAAGCCTGATTGCTGCGGGGTTATGCCGGATTTTTAAACAGGATGGTTACCTGGCTGCTCCGTTTAAATCACAAAATATGGCTTTAAATTCTTATATTACGAAGGAAGGGCTGGAAATGGGACGGGCACAGGTGGTACAGGCAGAAGCTTGTGGAATTGAGCCGACGGTACAGATGAATCCGATTTTGCTTAAGCCAACAACAGATATGGGTTCTCAGGTGATTATTAACGGAGAAGTGGCCGGCAATATGAGGGCAGTAGATTACTTTAAAAAGAAGAGGGAATATATTCCCATAATTAAACAGGCGTATGAGGAACTTGCGGCAAAATATGATATTATAGTAATTGAGGGAGCAGGCAGTCCGGCGGAAATCAATCTGAAACAGGATGATATTGTAAATATGGGGATGGCAGAGATAGCAGACGCACCAGTGCTTTTAGTGGGAGATATTGACAGAGGAGGAGTCTTTGCTCAGTTAATTGGTACGGTTATGTTATTGGAGGCAAAAGAGCAGGATCGGATTAAAGGGCTGGTAATTAATAAATTCCGTGGAGATGAAACAATCCTTAAGCCGGGACTTACGATGTTAGAGGAGCGATGCGGGAAAAAGGTGCTGGGAGTTGTTCCTTATATGAAGATAGATATCGAGGAAGAAGATTCTCTGGCAGAAAGTCTTGTGGGAAGATGCAGGGAAGGAAGGATAGATATTGTAGTTATCAGACTGCCGCGTATTTCTAATTTTACGGATTTACAGGCATTTGCTTTAGAAGAAGATGTTTCGGTAAGATACGTCAGTAAGGTCTCAGAGCTTGGACAGCCGGATGCTGTCCTGCTTCCGGGAACAAAGAATACAAGGAAGGATATGCGTTGGCTCAGGGAGAGTGGTATAGAAGCGGCGGTTCTTAGGTGCAGTCAGAGAGGAAGCATCATTTTTGGTATCTGCGGAGGCTATCAGATGCTTGGAAAACGTATTTGTGACAGGTGCGGTGCAGAGGATAAGGGAGAAATCCGGGGAATGGGGCTGCTTCCAATGGAAACTTATTTTGAGGAAGAGAAGACGAGAACCAGAGTGGAAGGCTGTACAGAGAAATTATCAGGGGAATTAGAAGGATTATCGGGGAAGAGGGTAAGTGGCTATGAGATACATATGGGAAATACCCTTTTGGATAAAAAAGCTGCCAGTTTACAGCGCGTCTGGGAAATGAATGTGGAAACATCAGGAAAAGCAGACGGATGTTATCAGGGAAATGTCCTTGGGACTTATTTGCATGGGATATTTGATGAAGAGGAGTTTCGAAGTGCCTTTGTACAGCTCTTGTGTCAGAGAAAGGGAATCCCTTACCAGAAAGAGGAGACGGTCACATATGAGGAGTACAAGCAGAGGCAGTTTGACAAGCTTGCGAAGGAATTGCGAAAGTGCCTGGATATGCAGGAAATTTACAGGATACTGGAAATCGGGTAATATGTGAAAGATGAATATCATCTATTATATGGAAAGGTTTGGTGGAAAAGTGGAGGAAAGAATCCGGCTAGAACAGGTACTGCCGGCAGAGATTGAGAAGAGAAGTTTTGAAATAATTTCGGAAGAGTTAGGAGATATTTTGTTGGACCCTTTACAGGAACCTGTCATTAAGAGAGTAATTCATACAACCGCAGATTTTGATTATGTAAAAAATCTATGTTTTTCGGAGGATGCAGTTATCAGAATGCAGACAGCAATTAGAAATGGGGCCTGTATTGTAACGGATACCCAGATGGCGAAATCAGGCATTAACAAGAAAGCGCTGTCAAGATATGGCGGGGAAGTCTATTGCTTTATGAGTGATAAGGATGTGGCAGAGAAAGCGAAGCAGCAAAACAGTACCAGAGCAGTTGCAAGCATGGATAAGGCCGCATTGCTTGATAAGAAACTGATTTTTGCGGTTGGAAATGCGCCAACGGCACTTGTAAGGCTGTATGAACTGCTTTTGGAGGGGAAAATAGAGCCGGAGGGAATTATTGGAGTTCCGGTTGGTTTTGTAAATGTAGTGGAAGCGAAGGAGCTGATACTACGGGCAAAGGTTCCGTATATTGTTGCAAGGGGAAGAAAAGGCGGCAGCAATGTAGCAGCGGCAATTTGCAACGCACTCTTATATGGGATGAGTGAGGAAAAATATGGTTAAAGGGAGAGAAGGTTATGGATTTTTTTCAGAAAAAAGAGAACAGGCTGATTTTTCGGTATGACGGAGAGTGCGTCATGTTTACTCCGTGGGGAAAGGATGCATTCAGGGTGCAGTCATCTATCTTGTCAGATATCAATGAGGAAAGTGTTGCCCTGCAAGAGCCGGAGAATTTTTCCGAAGACGTGGTGAAAATTGAGGTTTTGGATGAACGCCATGCGGTGATTCGAAATGGCCGTATTACAGCAGAACTTTTTGTACAGGAATGGGGAAATGCCCTGCAGATTATATATAAGAATCAGAAAGGTGCAGTATTATTACGGGAAATTACAAATGGTGGCGCCCTTGCGAGAAAGGCGAGAAAATTTAAGGCACTTCCTGGTGGAAATTTCCGGTTGAAGGTTAGTTTTGAGTCTGATTCGGAAGAGAAGATTTTTGGTATGGGGCAATACCAGCAGGAAAAAATGAACCTCAAAGGATGCAATCTGGAACTGGCACACCGCAATTCACAGGCGAGTATTCCTTTTTATATTTCAAGTTTTGGATATGGTTTTTTGTGGCATAATGCATCGATTGGTGAAGTGCATTTTGGTCTGAATACGACAGAGTGGGTTGCTGAGGATACCAGGCAGATGGATTACTGGATTACGGCTGGAGATACCCCTGCGGAGATTGAAGAACAGTATGCGGCCTGTACCGGTAAAGTTCCAATGATGCCGGAATATGGTCTTGGCTTCTGGCAGTGCAAACTGCGTTATTATAATCAGGAACAGGTTCTTCAGATAGCGAGAGAGTATAAAAAAAGGCAGATTCCAGTTGACGTCATTGTAATTGATTATTACCATTGGCCAAGATGCGGTGACTGGCGTTTTGATGAAGAGTATTTTCCAGCTCCTGCGAAGATGGTGGAAGAACTTCATGAAATGGGAATAGAAACGATGGTATCCATTTGGCCTCAGGTAGACTGGCGGAGTGAGAATTTTGAAGAAATGAAGCAGCAGGGACTTTTGGTAAAAATAAATGCCGGAGTAGATGCCCAAATGATTTTTCACGGTAATAATGTTTTTATGGATGCGACAAATCCAAGGACAAGGGAATATGTCTGGGAAAAGTGTAGAAAGAATTACGCAGACTTGGGAATTCATTTATTTTGGCTGGATGAGGCAGAGCCGGAGTTTACAACGTATGATTTTGATATGTACCGCTATTATGCTGGTGCAGTATCTGAGACTGGAAATATTTATCCAAGAGAATATTCACGTCTCTTTTTTGAGGGGCAGCAGTCACTTGGTCAGAAGGATATTGTTAATCTAGTGCGTTGTGCATGGGTTGGCAGCCAAAAATATGGTGCACTGGTGTGGTCGGGTGATATCTGGTCAAGTTATGAGGATTTTCGGAAACAGATATGTGCCGGACTTCATATGGGATTGAGTGGGATTCCGTGGTGGACGACTGATATTGGCGGTTTTCATGGTGGAAATATCCACGACCCGGAATTTGTGGAGTTATTGCTCCGCTGGTTCCAGTTTGGTACATTTTGTCCGGTGATGCGTCTTCATGGACTGCGTATGCCTGGGGAAACAATTATTAACCAGGATGGGGAAGAGCGTGAGTGGACAGGTGCTGATAATGAGATATGGAGTTATGGGGAAGAAGCATATCAGATTATGGTCAAATTTATCCGAATCCGTGAAATGATGCGTGATTATACAAGGACGCTTATGAAAGAGGCACATGAGACAGGGACGCCTGTTATGAGAACGCTTTTTTATGAATTTCCAGAGGATGCGCCTTGTTGGGAGATAACCGATGAATATATGTATGGAGCAGATATTTTAGTTGCCCCGGTGTGTTATGAGAAGGCAGAAAGCCGCAAAGTATATCTTCCGGCCGGCATCGAATGGGTTAGTGCCGGAACCGGGGAAAGATTTGCGGGCGGCGGCTGGCATGAAATATTAACGCCGATTGATACTCTTCCTGTATTTCTGAGGGAAGGAAGACAGGGATATTTAATTCATCGGGTATAAAGGGTTTGGCATTTATTGACTTTAAAAGGAAAGTATTTATAATTATATACAACTGACAGCAGGAGGGCTCTCTAAATGAATACAAGATATACGGAGGAGTTAGAATTGGAGTTAAATGAACATACAATCCCTGTTATAGAGCAGATATCGGAAGGTATGCCGGGAGGTTTTTTTATTTACCATGCGGATGACAACGAGGAATTAATATTTTTTAACAAGGCCATGCTTCGTATTTTCGGATGTGATTCGAAAGAGGAGTTTAGACAGTTTACAGGGAATACATTTCGCGGAATTGTCCATCCAGAAGATTATGGGCAGGTAGAGAAAAGTATAGAAAAACAGGTCAGGAATAGTTTTTATCATCTGGATTATGTGGAATACCGGATTATCAGGAAGGATGGTATGATACGCTGAGTGGAGGATTACGGACACTTTGTACATACCAGAAAGTATGGTGATATTTACTGTGTTTTTATAGAGGATGCTACGGAACGGCTGAAACAACGTATGGACGAACTGGAAGTCATAAATCAGAAGTTAATTAGTGCATATGCCAGGGAAATCCAGTACCGGAAGGCAATTCTATTTGATGCAGTCAGCTTCTATGAGGTCAATCTGTCAAAAGATGTGTTTCTGACGGATGTATCACAGGTAGAAGGGGGCAGGATAGAGAGTGTATTTGATATTTTAGGAATTGAGCCATTTAAACATTTTTCCGATTTTATTGCATACCGTTCTGTCAATGTAGACCAGGACAAGATAGAAGCCTATCGCAATTTTTTTGACATCAATCGTCTGGTCCGGTGTTATAGCAGAGGGGAGCTGGAACAGACTTGTGATATCTGGGTGATTGATATCTTTGGAAGAAAAAGACTGGCACATTATATTTTTTTGTTAGGAGAAAACGAGTATTCAGGGGATATTGTGGCGCTGTCTATTGCAAAAGATATTACGGAGCAGGTAGAAAGACAGAGCCTGCTGCAGAATGCATTACAGCAGGCTAAGGCGGCGAGTGCGGCTAGGGAAGCTTTTCTTTCGAATATGTCCCATGATATTCGGACACCGCTAAATGCGATTATTGGGTATACAGAGCTTGTCAGGCAGAACAAGGAGAAACAGGACAAGGTAGAAGAATATATAGAAAAAATCAGGCTTTCCAGTGAACAGCTTTTGTCCATTGTAACCGAGTCCCTGGAACTGACCCGCATGGAATCAGGGAGGGCAAATCTGATGGAGACGGATTGCCATTTGGATGATTTGCTGTCAGAGGTAGAAGAGAATGTGTGTTTGCAAATGAATATGAAATCCATTCATTTTCGGATTGATAAAACAAAGATTTGCAATTACGCAATAGTTGCAGATTTTATGCGGTTAAAGGAGATTTTGTGCCAACTGCTGGATAACGCGGCAAAGTACTCAAATCCATATGGAAATGTTTGTCTTACAGTTGTAGAGAAAGATATTCATTTAAAAGACTACAGACAGTATCGGTTTATTATTGAGGATGATGGAATCGGTATTTCTGAGCATTTTTTGGACAAATTATTTGAGCCGTTTATGCGTGCTGATAATACGACACATAGCGGGGTGTTAGGAACCGGACTGGGACTTGCTGTTGTGAAAAGCCTTGTGGAAATGATGGAGGGAGAAATTACAGTAGAAAGTGAAGCCGGAAAGGGCAGTAAATTTATTGTTACAATACTGTTCAAACTTCAAAGGGAGCAGCAGGAGTCAAGGATTGCCAAAAGAGAAGATTTAGTCCGCCAGTATTTACCACAGGAAATTCGTATTTTGCTGGTAGAAGATAATGAGATTAACCGGGAGATTGCGGTAGAGCTGCTATCTGCAAAAGGTTATATTATTGAAACGGCAGAGGATGGGAGCATAGGGGTGAATATGTTAAAGAATGCCGCCCCGGGGTATTATTCGCTAATTCTTATGGACATACAGATGCCGGTTATGGATGGTTATGAAGCGACAAGAACCATTCGGAAGTTAGAAGACCCAAAGCTTTCGGGAATACCAATTATTGCATTGTCTGCCAATGCATTTGCAGAGGATTTTCAAAAATCACTGGAAGTCGGAATGAATGCGCATGTTGCAAAGCCGATTGATATTAAAAATTTATGTATCCTGCTGGACCAGATTCTTCTGCCAACCTTATAAAACCGGTATAATCCATAATCTTACTAGTGTACTGACACGAATATATTTAGCTAAACTTCCTTGCCTATTTTCCTGATAGCACTATTCCCCAAGCCTCAGCGTAGCCCGCTACGCCTGCGTTTGTGAAACAGCACTCTCAGAAAAATATTCTGCGGAATTCAGCTAAATATAATGCGGTCAGTACACTAGGGCGGTTAAATGTCGGCGTTTTTACCCAGCGTAAAATACATCGATATTTCACTACCTTAGTATGAATTGCCGATATATATTAACTTGTGGACATTATACTGCTATTTTGGAAGTAATGAGTTTGTTAAGCAGGGGGACGGGGCTGTTGGTTTGTAATAAGGGAAAGAAAGGCTGGTAAAGGATAAGATGTGGACATTTATTTTTGGGGCTATTTTTTTGGGTGCGATTCTTGGGATGATTTATCTGGCAAGCAGATTTGGAAAGTTTGCCATGATTCGGAAAGCAGCAAAGGATAGAAAGGGATTTCGGTTTCTGATTGGACTTGTTGCAGTGATGCTGATTGTTGCTGTGATATGGCTGACAATCGGCTCCATCAATGCGGCAATCAGTATGATACATTTAATGGTAATCTGGCTGTTGTGTGACGGGGTCAGTAAGCTTATAGAAAAGAAGCGTAAAAAAGAGTTAGGTCGATACTATGCTGGTGTTGCGGCCATAGGAATTACCGTGATTTATCTGTTGTGCGGATGGTATCTGGCACATCATGTCTGGAGTAAGGAGTATGTACTGGAAACAGATAAGCAGGTAGGGAATCTGCGGATTGTACAGTTTGCCGATTCCCATGTAGGAACTACATTTGACGGAGAAGGATTTGCAAAACAGATGAAGAAAATCCAGTCTGAAAATCCGGATATCGTTGTGGTGACCGGAGATTATGTGGACGATGATACGACAAAAGAAGATATGATTGCTGCCTGTAAAGCACTTGGTGCATTAAAGACAACATATGGTGTCTACTATGCATTTGGAAATCATGACAAGGGATATTACGGCCCGGAATACCGTGGTTACAGCGGGGATGATTTGATTGCAGAGTTAGAGAAAAATAAGGTAAAGGTTTTGCAGGACGAAACAGTGTTGTTAGATGACCGCTTTTATCTGATTGGAAGGCAGGACCGTTCAGAGGAACAGCGGGGAAGTGGCAGGGCATCTATGGAAGAGCTGATGGATGGTCTGGATTTGGATAAGTATAGTATTGTGCTTGACCACCAGCCGCATGATTTTGATGCGCAGACGGCAGCAGGAGTGGATTTGGTATTGTCCGGGCATACGCATGGGGGACAGTTATTTCCATTTAGCCGTATGGGTCAATGGACAGGGGTGGATGACAAAAGCTATGGACTGGAAAAACGGGAAAATACAAACTTTATTGTAACTTCCGGTATTTCTGACTGGGCCATTAAATTTAAAACCGGATGTAAGTCGGAATATGTGGTGGTTGATGTGCAGGGAAAGTAGAAAAAATCGGAGAATATGTCCCCGCATAATATCGATGCGCCATTTACATGCTTCCTATAGTATCTATCAGAAGTAAGGATGAAATACCAGTCTGGTATTGTGTACGAATTTTTGCTATAGTATAAAGATAAAATCTAGAGATAAGGCAGGTATATGTCATATTGATTTTTGCATGTGGAAGAATGTGGTAATAAGCGTAATAACAAAAATTTAGCCGAAAAGGCTTTTGTTTTTTACCTGTTAACGCATTTTTTTGTATGCAAATCATGACACTGTTTTAAGATAGTTAGTCTTTTCTGGTATCTTTAAATGTAGTGTTTGTTTTGCTACATAAAATGATATGATATCAGAAAGGGACTAAATGAATAAAAATAAATATCTTGCCAAAGGGACACTTCACATAAGGAAGTGTCCCTTTGGGCGTTTTAGAGAATTTGTAGAGATGGTCGGATATGATGAATTTGGCAGAAATCCATCGAACATACGTTAGATAAATTTCTGCCAGTGCATAACAATAAGACGATATGGGATTTAGAAGATATAAAAGCCTTCTCCGCCAAAATCGTCATTAAACGGGTCATCTTCATTTAAGAAATAATCCATATCGAGAAGGTCATCCTCGCTCATGCGGCGAATGTCCTCCGATGTCATTCCTTCCGGTGGATTATCCATATATTTGATGCGTAGCTTCTCTGTGTTTGGTTTCATATGTGCAGCCTCCTTTAAAAGGAGGGTAGTGTCAAATAACTACCCTGTTTTTTGTTTCTAAACCTTTATTTTCAGGAAGTTTGCAATAAAAAGAGCATTGACCTCCCTTTTTTGATATAATGTCCGTGACCAAACTTCAATTAAACCAAAAAGAAACAATGCTCATGGACATTATACTTTATTTACTTCAATACATCAAATACCAGCACAAAATAATCTGCCAGCTTTTAAACTTTATTTGCAGATACATCCCTCTCAAACAGTGGGTTTTCGATGACTCACATTCCCCAAAATTCAAGGTCGACGGACTCCCTAAAATCATTCACTATGAACCTTGGGATTACCGTGAATACATCCCTTACATACAATGGCGGTACGGTAAACAATACAGCCTGTCAAACGCCGTTCTGAATGCGATATAGACGATAACTGCACCTGTTCACGCTGCAACGCACCAAAACCATACCTGTATCAAAACAACGGTTCCAAAAACCAGGTCATGTGCAAAGTTTGCTCTACCCTGTTCAGTCCGGAACAGAGCCGTTTTACCAAAAACAACACCCTGCGATGCCCACACTGCCTTAATGCACTGGTTCCAAAGAAAAACAGAAAACATTTCATTGTCCATAAAGGTGTAACTCCAAAGTGCCCCTATTATCTCCACAATCTCCAAATATCACACTAGCAGGTTGCGAACTACTGCAGGACAGCAGCACTCTGTGTAAAACCATTTGTTGACCAAATACCGTCCTTACAAGCAGATGATTGAACGGTTAAACAGAACCTACAAAGCATCCTGCCGCCCCACAAACGGATTTGACAACATTGACGGGGCCAGCTATGATTTTAGCTCTTTGGGTTGCATACTATAACTTCCTGCGCCCGCATAAGCATAAAAACTACCATGTCCTTAACCGTGTTGAAATACTTGAAAACGCTGACAACATGCAGGGAAAATGGCAGCTCCTGATATATCTTGGACAATGCCAGATAAAGGAACTCCAAAAACAGGGCGAAGCCCAAAACTGTTCCTGTGTTCTTCGCCGTCGGTAGTATTATCAGAGCATTGCTTTTCCCTAAATCAGTAAGGTTATACTCCACACGGGGAGGTACTTCTTTGTAGTCATAACGGGTAATGAGGCCGTCAGCTTCCAGTTCTCGAAGCTGTTTTGTCAGGAATCTTTCTGTTGCAGGATGGAAGAATTGCAGAGGAAGGAAGCCATGAGGAATTAATGAAATTTGGAGGAGCATATGCAGATATGTTTCGGGTACAGAGTAAATATTATAGGAAATAAAACCGGTTTCCTATAATCAATTTGCGGCACAAAATGTGCCTTTTATCGAAATAATAATGAGCATTTAATCAAGTTTTTCCACTATATGGATATGCCCGAAACAGAAAAGGAAGTGAATACAGGAAAAGCGCTGTCTTTTGAAGAACTGGAAATTAGAACTGTGAGTTTTCGGTATCCTGACAGTGATACATATGTATTAGAGAATGTGAATCTGAAACTTTACAAAGGAGAGAAACTTGCGATTGTAGGAGAAAATGGTTCTGGTAAAACAACATTGATTAAGCTGCTTTGTAGATTATACCAGCCAACATCCGGTGAGATTTATAACAATTTTAGTAAGATTTCAAAGCATAAAACTTTGGTTTCCATCAGCCACAGATTATCTTCCTGCCGCATGTATGACAGAGTGGTGGTCATGGGGGAAAGAGGCATTCTGCAGGATGGTTCCCACGACAAACTGGTAATGGATAAAGATGGAAAATATTTCGAATTTTGGACGGCACAGACGCAGTATTATGTATAATATGTAATAATGCCAGAGTCGAAAGTAAACAGCAGTGTGCAGTATCAGTAAGGGGCAAAATATTTTTGCCCCTAATATTATGTAATATTTTCAAAGTTTACGCATAGGACAGATATTCCATGAATACAGTTATCGTAATCGAATATCTGACGGCTAAAGGAAAGCGGACAGATTTGCAATCCGCAGAGGAATTAGCCTGTAGGGAAGGAGACCTGCGGCATGGATGAAGGAATGGCATTGCAGGATGAAAAAATAGATAATAGTCTGAGTTTGTCGCTTCAGCTGCCAGAAGCGGAAAGAATGCAGAGTGAGTCTTTGCAATATGGATATAATCAGGAAACGAAACGATGGCAGATTATTGTAAAATATATTGGGGATATCAAACGATTTGAAGAGATTTTTCAGGATACAGAAGTTGTAGAACTTTTAAACCAGTATGCAATTATTACGACGAGGGAAGAATATATTGCTGCGATTGCTGCAATGCCGGAAATTGAATATGTAGAAAAACCCAAAAAGCTTTATTTTAATTTAGAGCAGGGGAGAAATGCATCCTGCATCAGCGGTGTGCAAAGAGTTCCAAATCTTTCGGGAGGGCAGGCAGGTATGAGTGGTGGAAGGCTGGGGCTTTCCGGAAAAGGGGTGCTTGTTGGAATCATTGATTCAGGGATTGATTATTTTCATGCAACATTTCGTGATGAGGCAGGTCATACCAGAATCCGTTATTTATGGGACCAGTCTGCGAGTAAGGCACAGGCAGAGGGGAGAATTCCGGCAGGATATGGTTTTGGTGCACAGTATTCCAGTGAAGATATCAATGAAGCGTTACATGCAGAAAGTACTTTTGAGGGGGAAAGTATTGTTCCGGTGACGGACAGGGGAAGTGGTCATGGAACAGCAGTTGCCGGAGTGGCAGCGGGAAATGGAGGCGGTTCGGAAGGATACCGTTATCGTGGAATCGCGGTAGAAAGTGAACTTCTGGTAGTAAAGCTTGGAAGGAGCGCACAGGATTTTGCAGGAACTACAGAGGTAATGGAAGGGCTTGATTATGTGATGAGAAAGGCGATTGAATTGCAAATGCCGGTAGCAATTAATCTAAGCTTTGGCAATAATAATGGTGCACATGACGGACAGTCTCTTTTTGAAAATTATATTACCTCATTAAATGGTGTATGGAAAAATGCAATTATTATTGCATCGGGAAATGAAGGAGATGCAAGGCACCATGCGCAGCTGCAATTATCAGAGCTGGAGGAAGCAGTATCCTTTGCCGTTGGCACGAATGAGAGGAGTCTGTCTCTGCAAATTTGGAAATCCTATCTTGATGATTTTGCAATATGGCTGGAATCTCCATCCGGGCAGAGGATTCAGGTAGTCAGAGAAGAGGGGAGTGCCATTACTTATAATATTGGTTCTGATAAGATTCTTATTTTTTATGGAGCGCCAAATCCTTATACGGTATCGCAGGAGATTTTTATTGAATGGATTCCAAGAAGGACAGGAGATACGGTTGGAAGCGGAATCTGGAAAGTTGGTTTTTTACCGGAGGAAATAAAGGATGGAAAGGTGGATTTGTGGCTTCCTACGATAGAGGCGATTGGGCTGTCGACCGGGTTTCTGAGTGCAGAACCTGATACGACGCTTACCATCCCCGCTACCGCAAGAGACGTAATAACGGTAGGGGCATATCAAAGTGCTAATAATAGTGTTGCGCCCTTTTCCGGAAGAGGAAATACAACCGATAGGAGAAATATGCCGACTTTGGTGGCTCCCGGGGTTGGAGTAGTCACAGCATTGCCAAGGGGAGGCTATGGACCGAAGACAGGGACCTCAATAGCCGCGCCTTTTGTAACCGGAAGTGCAGCGCTTATGATGGAGTGGGGGATTGTAAAAGGAAATGACCCGTATTTGTATGGAGAAAAAATAAAAGCGTATCTGATGAAGGGTGCAAGACCTTTACCGGGGGAGAGCGTGCCTTCCGTTAGGCAGGGATGGGGGGCGCTCTGTCTGAGAGAGAGTCTGCCGGGATGATTTGATACAGATAAAAACGGAAAGCAGGGAAACGAAACAAAAACTGATGGCAGAACAGGAAGAAATAAAGCAAGATAACACTTACAGATGATGAAAGGTTTTGGAGGATTGGCAAAAAAGTAATGACAAAAATATAATGATTTGGTATATTATAGTTATGAAGGGGAAGGGAGGTTCTTATGTATACAGGAGACAGAGATACGGAAGTTATATTCCTGAAAAAATTATGGCGTGGCGAGATGGTTGTCTGTCCAAAATGCAAAAATGGGAATTTGATTCATCTTCATAAAAAGGCAAAGAAAAGTAATAATGACTGGAAATGTCCGCAGTGTGGTGAGATATACAGAACAATAACTATGTTACAGGAATTGCCGAATGATTAGGAAGAGAAAGCTTGACATAATTTCGTTGTAAAAAGTGTAATCCCGAGATTTCTGTCGTACATCAATAAGGGATTACAGAAAAGAGAAGTGGCTTATTAATCTTCCCTTGTATGCGGTAGAAGAAATCTGCAAATGTGGTAATGGTTAGGAGTGGCAGGTTAAATAGTATGAGTTTGCAGGAAGTAAAGGAGAAGAGGAGATGAATATAAAAATAGTTCCCGCTTATGATTATCCAAAAGAAGTAGGTGCATTGTTTTCAGAATATACAGATATGTTAATAGCTGGTGACAGTTCTTTTCAGAAATACCTTGCTATTCAACATTATGATGAGGAAATAAAACATTTAGATGTAAAATATGGCATGCCTTATGGAAGATTATATTTGGCTTACAGTGAAGGGGAATTGGCAGGATGTATAGGGCTGAGAAAGATAGATGAGCAAAATGGCGAGATGAAGCGTCTTTATGTCAGGCCGCAATTCAGAGGACAGCATATAGGAGACAAACTGGTCAAAAAAGTGATGGCAGATGCAAGAGAAATTGGTTATTCCTATATGTTGTTAGATACACTGCCATTTCTAAAGAGTGCGATTCATATGTATAAGAAATATGGATTTTATGAGATAGAGAGTTATAATGACAGTCCAATGAGTACTTCTATTTATATGAGATTGGATTTACGGGATATTTGACTAAGTTTTATAAAGCAAAGTGGAGTTAGATTCGATATGATTATAGATAAGTAATGCAACAGCCGATAAGGGGGGAGAGCATGGAAGGGAAACAAGAGCATACGACACATGGCATATTGAGTAATCTGGGGTTTATGCTCAGAGAACAATGGACATTTGAAAAAAAGCCGGTATGTGTCTGGTTCTTACGTATTTTGTCTGATTTAGTGGTTTCTTTATTAGGTATCTATTTTCCGAAAGTGGTATTGGACTTCATAGGAGAGTCTGTTTCTGACAGTGAATTTTTATTGCGAATCGGCAGCCTGACAGTGGTATTGATGATTTTCCAATATGTTAGTTTTTTTTCGGAACAAAGCGTGATGATTGGGGCAATTCGAATCTTAAATATGCGTTTTTACCTAGGGAAGGACTGGAAGTCTTTGGACATGGATTATGGGCTCGCCACGTCGAAAGAGGGAAAGCTAAAGATTGAAAAAGCACATAGTTCCATAAACAGAAACGTACATGTCAACATGGCATCTTATTATATTAATCTTGTAGAATTTCTCAAAAGTATATTGGGGCTTATCTCATTTAGTACAGTTATTCTATTATTAAATCCAATTGTAATCTTAATTCTGCTTGTTACATATCTGATAGACGGGCTTATTTCGCTTAGAATACAGCAATGGGAGACTGGCGTAAAAGAAGAGAGAGCGGTTGTAAACCGACGTCTTGGTTACGTGTTAGACGATATCAGCAATTCACTTATGGCAAAAGATATTAAGATTTACAAAATGATGGATTGGATTAATGCGAATACAGGCAAATATATCAATGAATCCAGACAGTTGGAACAAAGGGTGCAGAGAAAATATACCGGACAGCGGTTGATTGAAGCTGTGTTGATTTTTGCGCGTAATGGAGGTGCATATTTTTATTTGATTTGGAAAATGCTCCATTCAAATATGGCAATTGGTGATTTTACACTGTATTTTGGAGCCATTACAGGATTTGGACAATGGCTGGGTCAGGTGGTAGGAAAAATCAGCAGTTTATCAAATGCTAATTATTGTGTGGATGATTACCGCTATTTGATGGAGATGAAGGACCATATGAAGAGGGATGGGGGTGTTGCAATCCCGGATCTGAAAGCTCCATGCGAGTTACGGTTTGAGGATGTAAGTTTTTGGTATGAAGGCAGCGGGCATGTCATCCTGAATCATATCAATTTAACGATACATAAAGGTGAGAAACTTGCAGTTGTTGGTAATAACGGTGCGGGGAAAACGACACTGATTAAGCTGGCATGTGGTTTGTTAGAACCGACATCTGGAAGGATTCTGTTTAATGGAACGGATATCCGTAAGTTCAACCGTGACGATTATTACAAGCTGATGAGTGCGTCATTTCAAAATGTATGTCTTCTTCCAATGAGTATAGCAATGAACATTGGATATGGCAATGATAGCGGCATAGATAATGAAGCTTTGCATCATAATGAAGCTTCGTTTCAAAAGAAATTGAACGAAGCAGTCACTTTATCCGGACTTGGGGAAAAGATTGCATCTTTACCAAATGGCATGGACACAGAATTAGTACCTTCTGTTGTTGATGGTGGAATTAATCTGTCTGGTGGGGAAATGCAGAAGTTAATGTTAGCACGTGCAATCTATAAAGAAGCTCCTTTGATTATACTGGACGAGCCAACGGCTGCATTAGACCCAATTGCAGAACAGGAGATGTATTTGAAGTATAATGACTTAACGAAAAACCGTACGGCAATCTATATTTCGCATCGGTTGTCATCAACCAGGTTCTGTGACCGAATCATACTGTTAGATAAGGGGACGATTGCTGAGATTGGAAGCCATGAGGAATTAATGAAGTTATCAGGTAAATATAAAGAATTGTTTGATATACAGAGCCAATATTATAAGAACGGTATAGAGGGGGAGAAGAGTGAACAATAAATTTTTCACTCGGCAAGTTTGTGGCTACGCGTTGCTTGCACAAACATTGTGTTATGCGCAGAAAGCAGCGCAGAAATGAGGTAAAGCATGAAAAGAGAAAAAGAGCGAAAAGGTAGTTGTTCAGAAAACATTAGCTTGCTTAAACGTGCACTATCCATCATATCGGAATTAACACCAAATAGGCTGAAAATCAATGTAATCAAAGCAATGATTGATGCCCTGACTCCTTATATTGCAATCTGTATGTCTGCTCTGATTATTGATGAATTAACAGGAAGGAGAGAGCCTTCTGTGTTGATTTATTATGTACTGATTACAACGGGAGGAACGTTATTTTGTCATATGATATCTGCTCTATTGCAGCAAAAGATTACGGTTACGGATGGGGTATTCCATCAGGAATTAAAAAAATATCTGAACAATATTAAGTTGAATCTGGACTATGACAAAATGGAGAATCCAAAATGTAATGAGCTGCATTCCAAAATAGTAGGCTCTATGTTTATGACGAATGGTGGTATTACAAGTGTTGTGAGCTTAATTACAAGTCTGATAACCAGTAGTATTGCCTGTATTACAGCAGTGATTATTATTGCAAGAGTGTTTGTGAAAACGACGGGTGAAGCCAGTCGGCTATTTTCTCTTGGTATTGGTTTATTATATGCTGTAATTATTATTGCCTGTATTGCAGTAACAGTAAGAAATTCCAAAAAAGAAAGCAAGGAAGAGTTTGGGCTTTATCAAAACTGTGCGACGAACCGCTATATTGATTATTATCATTTTAATTATATGGAAGATGATAAGGCGGCGAAAGATATACGTATCTTTAATCAAAGAGATTTAATTATTGGTGAGATTCGCGATAAAGCACGAAAACCGTGGATGAATATCTTAATTAGAAGAGCCAGATTGTTTCAAATGTATTTTGGATCTAATGCAATCATTTCAACATTTATCGGAGGACTTACCTATGTTGTCATTGGGTTAAGGGCGCTGAAAGGCTACATCAGTTTAGGTGATGTATCACAAAGTTATTCGTCGATTGTAATTCTGATTTCATCCATACAGAATTTTTTTGTCTCTATGTCACAAATCATCAGCAACAATGAGTATCTGAAAGTTTTATATGAATATATTGATTTTGCAGGAGTATCTTCACAAGGGAATGTTATCCCTAAAAAGCAAAATGGCTTTACAATTGAGTTTCATAATGTGAGTTTTAAGTATCCTTCGTCAGAGGAATATGCATTAAAGAATGTATCTTTTAAAATCACATCGAACAGCCAGACTGCTATCGTAGGAGTAAATGGTTCTGGTAAGACGACAATGATTAAACTGCTATGTGGTTTTTACAAGCCGCAGGAAGGATATATCACTTTAAATGGGATTAAAATGGAAGAGTATGACAGAGATGCCTATCTTGAGCTATTTTCTGTTGTATTTCAGGATTTTAAAATCTTTGCATTTCCAGTAGGTGAAAATGTTGCTGCATCTGTCCAGTATGATGAAACGAGGGTATGGCAGGCGTTAAAGACCGCGGGGCTTGAGAAAAAAATGAAACGTTTACCAAATCAGTTGAATCATTATCTATATAAGAATGTTGATGTGGAGGGTACAGATATATCTGGAGGGGAAGAACAAAAACTTGCAATTGCAAGAGCATTTTATAAGGATGCACCATTCATTATATTTGATGAACCAACCGCAGCACTTGACCCGGTTGCGGAAGCGGAGGTTTACACAAAATTTAATCAGATTGTCGGGGACAAGGCTGCTGTGTTTATTTCACACCGGCTCTCATCCTGTAGATTCTGTGAAAGGATATTTGTCTTTGATCAGGGAGAGATTGTTCAGCGGGGAACGCATGACGAGCTTTTGAAAGACAGTAATGGGAAGTATTTTGAATTGTGGAATGCCCAGGCACAATACTATCAGTAATATAATGAATGATGTCAGGGGCAAAAGCAAATATCAATGGTACAGTACACTAGTTGATTATGAGATATGACAATCAGGAATAGGTAAAATGTGCCTTTAAAAAGGGAGAAAAATTAAATACAGGAATATGGACAGGTTCATCGGATTGAGAAAGGATTAACAGAGGATGTATTTATACAGGATTATTATTGTTTTTTATGCGATAAGGGAGAATTGGTATGAGAGATTTCGAGATTGAAAAGGAAATGTATAAAAAAGCTGTCAAACTTATTGAAAAAAGTATCCTACAGGCTGGGGCGGAGCCGGAGTGGTGCATACAGCAAATGGAAATTATTATACGAGTGTTGCTATTGATACAGCCAATGAATCTGCTGCTTTGTGTATAGAAACAGGCGCAATGTTAGAAGCGCATAAGTATAATGAGAAAGTAACGCATTGCCTGTGTCTGGTCAGGGATGATGAAAATTCAAAGTTTAAGGTGTTATCTCCATGTGGAATCTGCCAGGAACGGTTACGTTATTGGGGAGAGGATGTGCAGGCTTCACCAGCAAACTTGTTCTCATAAATAAGTTGCCGTCATTCAACTATCAGATGAATGATGGTGTTTTATCTATCCTTGAGTTATTGTGATAGCCGTTTGATTATATTAAGATAAGATTAATACAGCGCGGTATAATTTCTTAGATAAGGAGAATGACAGTAGGAATGAATCATCTGAAAATAGTAGGAGTAATCAGTAAGAGGCGCAAAGAACTGGGATTGACCCAAAATCAGTTCGCCAAATCCTCAATATATCATTTCAGGCAGTATCGAAATGGGAAAATGGTACTGCATATTCCAACATAGAAATGCTTCCAAAGCCGGCAGCGATACTTAATACAACAGTTGATGCGTTGCTCGGCTACAGAAGTGCGGTGACGGACTATGACAGGCGATATGATATGGAAGAATATTATTGGGGATTTTTACCAAATGATATTTGTTATGATATTATGAAAATTCTTTCGCCGATAAAGCCATATCGTGTACTGGATATTGGTTGTGGTGAAGAAAAGGATGCAGTTTTTTGGGGCTAAATGTGGTTATGCAGTAACCGTATTTGATATATCTGAACAGGGGATTGAAGAGGCAAAAAGACTTGCAAAGTACAATGAAGTTGAGGCTCCCTTTTTCAAGGCTAATACTTTGGATTACAGCTTTGATACAGAATATGATATTATATTCAGCAGTGGAGTGCTTCATTTTGTTCCATGGACTGAACGGAAGGAATTTTGTGACAGTCTGAAATCCCACACTACAGACAGTGGAATAAATGTTTTGAATGTATTTGTACCAAAGCCTTTTATATCCCGTGCGCCGGATAGTACAGAGGAGGAAGAAAAAGTACAGCCGTGGCATTCAGGAGAGTTATTTGACTGCAATAGCAGTGGGATACCTCATAAGCATTGTATGGATACACTGATTGCACAAAAGGCAGGTTAAAAAATGGACTGTGAGAGGATATCTTCTTTTTAGGAAATGTCAAAGCAGATTTGCTGGAGTCTGAGATGAAGTGATAGTAGAATTGTAGAAGGATGAATACCTTTCCGATAACATGTCACTGGCTGTCCTCATAACATTTCAAATATGAGGGCAGTCAGTTTTAAGTGATAAATATAATTGTTATGGTAATAGAAAAGCAAGTTATAATATGTAAAAATGTGGGAATGTATTGTTATCTGTTTTTGATCCTGACATCATATCAATTATGCCGGAGTCCAGTGAGGTTCTTCCCATCTATTATATGTATATGACCAAAGCCTTTTCCAAAGTTTTCCGTCTTGATATGTATATTTATATCCAGTTCGATTGCTATAAGGCTGTATCCCTGAAGTTGCTGCAGAAACTGTGGCTGTGGCAGAGTTTCTAATCCCTAAAAGATTGATTGATGCAACAGATAACAGGAGTGATAGTATCATTATAATCATTTTTTTCTTCATTTCTTGTTTGCCTCCTCTACACTATCATATATTCTTAATGCTTGTAAAGTATCTTGAATTTCTTCCATATGAATGATAAACCGTTTCGGATATTCATAAAGGTCATATCCATTTTTTGTTTTTATAAAATAATAGCCGCAGTCTGCATCAGGAAATTCCCTGCCATCGTAATCGGAAAGCTTTGGTTCACTATACGGCTGAATGACAACTATATAGGATAGCAGAAAAACAGCTAGAATAAACGGCAGTATGATAAAACGAATCTTTTTCTTATTCTGATAGTGATTCCCCAGTATCATATGGAAACGCTGTTGCAATTTCTCATTGTCCATTTCTTCCACAAGGCTGCTGGAAAAAGATGGCATAATGCTGGAATATTTTTTATTCTCAATGACCTTCATAATTCCGGCAATATACTTTTTTTGCCGGACAGCATCCAGTCTGGAACATACGACCTTATCCGAGTGCATTTCCAACGCATGTGCTGTCTCAGCCGCCAATGTCCGGAAAAATGGATTCCACCAAAAGCATATGCTGATAAATTCTGCAATGAACTTAATAAGATGATGCTTATATCTATAATGCGAAATCTCATGAATCAGAATACCAAGTAGCTCATCATCCTCAAAGTCAATCTTTGGAAGAAGAACCACAGGGTGGGTACATCCCGCTATTGCGGGGGATTCCACTTCACTGTGAACTATAATTTTGACATTCCGGAGCCTGCTATGTATGTCTGCTTTTTCAAAAAGCTGATGTAGACGCTTATCTTCAGAAGGTGGAAGAAAATTTAAAAATCTTCTAAAATGATAGTAAGTCCAGATGCGCCGGAAGAGGATTATAACTGCGCCCAGTATCCAGACGATGCCGATAAGTAACAGCAGGCTGATATTTATGTAGCCAAATTGTAAAAATGGCGTTTCAAAAAAATCCCGCACCATTGGTACAATATTTTCTGATTCAACTACGATGGTGTAGGGCAGTTCCAGAGGTAAAATAATTCTCAAAATACAAAACAGAAGTAAAATAAGCAGGGGATAAACCGAAAAATATTGCAGAACCGACATCTTTTTTCTTAAAATAGAGATAAGCTTTGCAAAAATTCCAGTCCATACTACGGCCACAGTGAGCGAAAAAACAGTAAAATCCATGTTCTAATTCCCTTCGTTCTCATATTCCTTTATAAGGTTCTGTAACGCCTCAAGAATTTCGTCATTACCTGTGGAGATATTTCCTAAAAGAGATGACATCATGGAAAAACAATCTGCCTTGCCGTTCTGATAATATCTGCCAAACTGCATTGCTGCATATTCGTTGGCTGACAATACAGGACGGAACAGCCTGCCATATGACTTTCCTAATCTTGTAATAGAATCAACCCGAATGGCATTTTTCTTCACCAGATTACGCAATATTGCCTGAATGGATGATGCCGGCCAGTTCCGGTCCGGAATCCGTTCTGCAATTTCGGAAGCACTCAAAGCCTCCTCCGTGTCCCATAGTACCTTCATGGCAGCTTCCTCTTTTGGTGGTAAGTAGAAATACTTGTGGTTATTCGTTTTCATGTAAATACCTATCCTCTTTTTTAT
Organism: uncultured bacterium; assembly: GCA_947643145.1. Classification (GTDB taxonomy): domain Bacteria; phylum Bacillota; class Clostridia; order Lachnospirales; family Lachnospiraceae; genus Butyribacter. Next base: position 22,474 of record CANRVD010000009.1, read on the forward strand.
CTTCAGATAGTATACAGTTTTTTATCTTTTATGTCAATTTCTGATATTGAAATCTTTTTTTCTATAATACTGATTTAGAAATTAAAATCAATATTGACATACTGGATTTTAAAATGTATAATATTTTTAATAAGTAAAATCATTACATTATTGAATGACCTTACTTATTAGTGACATCACTATAGAGTAGGAGGTAGAAAAAGTATACTATAAAAAGCAAAAAATGATGGGAGGAGAAGAGCATCATGGAATATAATAATAAAGTATATTTAAACATTACAAATAAGAAACGTAGAAAGAATATATAGTGACAAATCCATAAAAGTAAATCCGTAGAATAACAATACTTTATCTTAAATATAATGAACGAAGGAGTGTACATATTATGAAAAAAATTATATCAGGAATAGTAATTACGGCTTTAGCATTTAGTGTTGTAGGAAACAGTGTTATTGTAACGGCAAAATCACCAGAGGTTACTGAAAATATTATCAGTCATGAAATATCAGATAGGATTCCTGAAGATGCAACACGTTTGGTTGAACAACAACTTGATTCTATCATAAAAGTTTCAAAGGATTTTAGTAAAGATTTGGATATTGATGAAACACAATTAGAAGAAGTATCAATTGGAACACCTTATATAATATATGATGTAGCAGATACAAAGCAGGATGAAATTTATCATTACCCTATTATAAATAATAAGAACGAAGAAGTTGTATTGATGGTTAATGTAATGGGAACAACTGATGGATGGCATTATGATATATCCACAGAAAATACTTCTAAGTTAAATGTGTTAAATTATGCAAATGAAGAATATATATTTTATGGAACAGAGGGGAATATAATAGCTGAAAATGACGAAACAAAAAAAACACTTATAGGTAACAATGAAAATGTGGCTATTCAGGAATTTGAGAATTCTGATTTATCTAAAAAGGTTGATGCTATATCTGAAAGGATTGATAAATTACAGAAAACAGATGTGAATAGTTCCGTGAAGCGCAATTTGAAATTTGCATACAGCCCTAAAGTTGTAGATGTAGAAGTCGGAACTGGTAAAAAATGTGAATTGTATAATAGACAAACACAAGGTAGCTATGGTTTATGCTGGGCTGCATCTGTAGCGACAATATCGAATTACTTAAATGGAACAAATTATACAGCTTGTCAAATTGCAGACAAAGAAGGAATTGGTTATAATGATGGGGTATACGGTCCGGCTGCAGTATTAAAAGCAATGGAAGACTTTGGAGTACCATATCATATAGTTGCTGCTACACTATTATGGAGTGAAATAAAATCAAAAATTGTTTCGAAAATTCCGATTTATATTGCAGCAAATTCAAATGATGGTGGACATTCCACAGTACTTTATGGTTATAAAAATAAAAATGGTACACAATATATTGTAATGTGGAATCCTGGAAGTGCAGAAACACAAATAGTTGAATATGCTGGTTCATATACTACATATAGCTACGTTAATACAACATTTAAATGGACTGAAAGTATTTATATGTAAAGAGATACTATTGAAAACTGAAAGCTTTCTAACTACTTAAGGTAATAAACATTTATTCTTGCAAAGTTATGAGCCGAGTGCGTGTTTACTCGCATTTAACTAATAAATGAGGTAAAAGGGCACAGATTTTTTCAGGATGCTCTGTTAAGCAATGGAAACTTTCTTATTTAAGAAAATTTGGAAAAAAGGGGGGATTTTATGAAAACAAATTTGAAGAAAAAAGTATTATCTATAGTTATGGCAAGTACAATAGCAATAACATCCATACTGTCTGCTTCAACAGTAAATACAGCACAGGCTAAAGCTGATAAAATACAGTATAATAATACTGTTTTCACAAATAAGCTTTATAAGAAAACAGCAATGATTGAATTTGCAAATAAGAAAACAAAAGATAAGAAAACAATCAAGAAAATTTATAAACTGCTGGCAAATATGAAGTTGGAAAAAAAAGAACCCGATGGGGAAATCAGGTATGGATTTGTCAGTGTTATTCTACAGACAAAAAAAGGTAAAAAGTTGCCATATTTTTTTCAAAATGGGGAAGTACACTTCAACTCAAAACAGTATATAGTCGTTGAAAATGACCCACTTGATGGAATCCGGAAGATTTATAATTCAATAAAACGGTAGACCATAGAAGCCAACAACCCTGCTGCAAGCAGCGGGGTTTGTTGGCTTTTTAACAAGATAAGACTAGGATTCTATATTGTCTAGGTGGATATTAATTTTGCATCTGGGAAATTTACAAATCAATTAAACGATAGGCTAAAAGAAATAATAAAATTTGTATGTAAGAGGAAAATGGAAAGTTATCGATGGAGGGAAATTTTGAAGATAGGCTTTAAAACTTAATATAGGCATTGTCCGAAAAAGAAATGTGTGTTATATTCTATTCATGGGAAACCATAGAGCCAAAGGCGGCTTTACCCCTCTTGTTTTTTGAGGAGGGTTCAAGTAGCCCTCCAGACGAAAGAAAGGAGGGCGATACAATGTATGTTACATATCAGGACTTAATCCAGATTGGAATACTCATTGTTGCCCTTGGTAATTTGATTTATCAGATTTACAAGGGAAAAAAGAAATAGCCGCCACTACTGCCGATAGTGACGGCTGACTGCATTTTAGCAGAGGTTTAAACTTGTTGTGTGGGTAGAGCCGCTTCTATGGCTTTCCCTTTTTCTATGCTTAATATAGCATATTTGGCAGCAGGATTCAAGAGCCAAACACACGTTTATTGTAATGTGATTGAAAAAGCTATCTGCTGCGCTCCTATTCTCCTATCAAGTGACTTTCCTTTTCAGATACCAATAGAAAAGAGCCACAAGCCCTTATTTCGCATTTTAACCGCATAGACGTTTTCATCATATAAGGCAGTACAAGCCCGATATGAGACAAATTCTTTTGCCAGCGGGCGCATATACCACACCTTGCCTCAGGCTCGGAACGGCTCACCCTCCATTTGATGGCGTTCTCCGCAGTTGAGCATCGCCAACGCTAGATTGTCCTTTTCGTGGGGAAACGTGCCCATGCTCACGGCCGTTGGGTGGAGTAATGCTTCAAGAAGTCCGGGCTCTGGGTTTCCACCTGCGTAATACTGGGCTGGTGCTCATAGTCAAAAACGCGGCGGCTACACAACATACAGCAGAGTTATGCAAAAGACAAGAACACATGGCAAATGATGTTCAATTTCGGTAAGAAATTATACAGAGGTGCATCCGGATATTATTTATAATCCGAATAAGTCAGCGTGAGTACCGGGGCGGTTCAATTGCAGTTCATCGGCAGTTTGCTTGTATATAAGCAGCCAATCAGGCATTATATGACATTCTCTATATCCGGAATAATTACCACTCTTTGTTTTTTATTGGAAAGGGTGCAGGAATGCGGAGTGTATTAATTGTCTGCTGCAATAATGACATTTTATAGCCACACTTTACACAGGTTTTAAAGTCCTTTTTGAATTCGGTATAGTATCGTATATTGAGCGTAGGCTATTCCGTCATCAATTCGGTAAATAGAGCTTCTTTGTTGCCAGTAAAAAAAGTACCGCCTCCATTTTCTAATTCGGCAAATGCTTCCAGGGTTTCTCTGACGAGGGCTTTTATGAATACTTTTGGATGTACACCGGCTGCATATCGGAAGAATCCCGTTTCTATTGCACTTTCCAACTTAAAAGTCGTTTTCTTTCCTGAGCATTATATCAATAGGGGAGGAATAGTATTGGATTATCATTGGAAGGAATGGCTGTTTGTCGGTTCTTGATTTAAATTTAAAAGCAAAAAAATAATATTAATTTTGCTTGAAATAAAAAGATGATTATGGTAATTTATCCATATTAAAAGTTTTAACAGAGTTTTTCAATACAGGCAAAATGTCTGATTGTATCGAATGGGAAGAAGAGTGGAGTTAGATTAGATATGATTTTATATAGAAACTTAGAGGCAGATGAAATTTGTCAGGAATTATTTAAAGATTTTGTACGTCATCAGGTTGTTACAAAGTGCTGGCGTAGGGAAAACGAGGAATGGCATATAAAAGACGATCCCTTTATCGATGACTGGACAGAAGCAGATTATCAATTTTTGGTTTCCTGTCTGAAAAATACAATTACTAAAGGGGGATTTGTGAATGCCGCCTTTTATAATGATGCTTTGAAAGGCTTTGTTTCTGTCGAGCCGGATTTCTTTGGTGGAGAAGAAAAATACCTTGATTTATCCAGTATTCATGTTTCAGAAGATATGCGGGGAACAGGGATTGGAACGGAACTTTTTCTCTCTGCAAAGGATTGGGCTGGAAAAATGGGGGCAAATAAGCTGTATATATCCGCTCATTCTGCTGTGGAAAGTCAGGCATTTTATAAAAGAATGGGATGTGTGGAGGCGAAGTTTTACCATCAGGAACATGTTGAGAGAGAGCCATATGACTGTCAGTTGGAATGTAAATTATGAATGTTTAGAGATAATAAATAGCAGCAGGACGAGTAGTTGTGAAGATGTTTTCTATTGTCCTGCTGCTATTTTTGATTATTTTAGATAGACTTTTTCATCCAGATATGAGGGCAGCCCTGCTCATCTTCTATCTTACCAAATTCTACGAATCCTGATTTTTTATAAAAACCAGATGCCTGACACTGGGCGTGAAGAGTGATATCTGTTCCGCCCTTTTTTTGTACATATCGTTCTGCTTCCTTCACAAGAAATGAACCCACATTTTTGCCACGATATTTTTTGACAACGGCGAATCTTCCAAGTGAATAGGAACTCATGTCTGCATTCCAAAACACGCGGCAGGTTGCAACAGGTATGTTATCTTCATCAAACAATACAATGTGCGTGGCCGTATTATCTATCTCATCAAATTCATCCTGAAATCCCTGTTCCTTTATAAATACTGCGTCTCTAATCTTTTTTGCACAGTCTGGAAATTTTTCATATATAGATACCTTCATTATAAAATCCTCTTTTCCTTTTGGTGATGCATTAGGTAACTGTCTGCCTTTGCGGTGAGTGTATGTAAGAATCAATTAGACCAGATACATAGTTTTTCATCCCTTTCAAGACCATCAAAATCAATCTTTGCCATTGTATCCTCCTTATTTCCGCGAAGCATTGCGCTTGCCACGAGATTATATTTTGTGCTTGTACAAGCACTGGTTCGTGTATCAGTATATCATGCTTCATTATCAAAAACAAATTTAAATATGTTATCTGCTATCAATAAAAGTTACTGTTCACGTAGTGAACAGTAACTAATGAATATGACGTACTGGTGTCATATTTTTCAGAAGATAATTTACCGGGCAAAGAAAGTTAAACTTAGTCAGTATGAATCACCGGAATTCTACGACAGCTTTTCCAGAGCAATGGATGAGGCATTGGAGCAGGGAATGGGAGGATTATCAAATATATGCGACAACAGTGCAGGAAAATGTTATGATGCACAGTGCAGAAGACGGAGATGAAAAAAGAGTGGAGGAAGCGTCAGGGCAGTCGGGGTTTTCTGGCGGGTTAAAAACACTGCCTGCAGGAATGAAAACAACATTGACGCGGGAATTTGATGAAAAAGGGGTACAGCTCTCTGGTGGGGAAGTGCAAAAAGTTGCTATCGCAAGGCTGTTTGCCAAAAAGGAACGGATACAGATAGCTATTTTGGATGAGCCGTCCAGTGCATTAGACCCAAGGGCAGAGTAAAGTTTGGAATACAAGAGTATTCCGGAATCATATAGATGAGAAAGGAAGAATAGATAAGAACAGACAGGTTGACAAAGTAAAACGCTTGCTGTAAACTGAACGGAAAGGAAGGCTTCATAAATAAGGAATTTTAGTGTAAGAAAGCAGGTGGAAATATGTTGAATGTCAAAAAATATGGCAGACGGGTTGGTGTGGCAGCGATTTTGCTTTTTGCAGCTGTAGGCGCAGTCTGTTTGACCAATGCAGGAGCAAGCAGCAAAGAATTTGATAATACAGGAGCTGAGGAGACAAAGGCAGAGAATAACCAGAAAGCGGCGAAAAACAATCTGACTATGGCGCAGCTTACAGAATTATGTACTGCTGATAACTGGACGAAGGAAATTGAGAGTAAGGGTTTAAAGTTATTTACGGATTATGATAATATACAAAAGGATAAGGAGAATATAGAGGAAAGTCTGACTGGCACATGCCATATTGCGCTGGATTACAATAGCCGGAGCTATGATTTACAGATATATTACTGGCTTGCAGAAGCGGTAGAAGAATATGGAAATAAGGGTGAAATTGATTCTGTTCTTATTGTGGATACAGAAACCGGAGATGCGCAGTTATTATATAGTGTAGATGAAACGTATGAGGTTAATGTAGATTTAGATTCTTTTCTGTCTAAGGTGTATGACATACGAAGGGAGTTATCCTTTACATTACCGGAAGGATTAAAGCTTGGAAAATATGTGGCAGAGTTGACAGATACTTTTTCCGGGCATTTGTTTGAAAGCAATGGAAAGGATGATTTTTCAGGGGATTCTGTTTCTGTATTAAAGACAGAGTCTGGCGGTATTGGAGTGAACCGGTACAGGAATGACATTTTTGAATTTAAGGATGGTAAGGTTAAAACGTTCAATGGTATCAGGCAGAATCATATGGGAATTATTTTGGAAGGGGAATGGATAGAAAATGATGATATGACCGCCTGCCTGTGCGAATATGAGTTTGAATTATTTACCGTTCCAGAGCAGGAGGAATATGAAAGAGAGCATAATGTAACATTGTCACGTAAGGAGAGTACCTCAAGATACTGGTATGCTTTTTTAGGAACGGAAGGGGAAGAGGAGACGTATGTGGTATATCTGAATGCCGACTTATTCAGTAAAAAAGATATGAAGGATTTTGTAAAGACAATACACAAAAATATATAATCGTTATAAAAGCTGGTGCACCAGCGAACAAAGGCGAATGACACTACAATTGACAGAAAATATGCACTATTACGTGCTTCGCAAAGCGAAAGCGTGTCCTGAATGAAAATTATTATTCCGCTTTCTGCGTTATTGTATCATTGTGCAAATTGACGAAGTCGATATGTAAATTTACCTTTTGACCCTAACATCATGACATTGGGTGTGAATAGTAACACAAAAATCCAACACATTCCTTTGTTGGTAAAACATAATTGACTAAAATATGGTGATGCAGTATAGTTAATATAGAATGGCAGTGATAGTAACGGAAAGAGGAATTTTTAATAGAAAAAAGGATTTACTTTGCAAATGGGGTGTCAGAATGAAGAAATTGGCATATGCTTTATATGCAGCCGGGATGGCTGGTTTGTTGCTGTTTTTTTTCTTTCTTTGTTTTGTGACGAAAAATGAAACTTTTGAAACAAGGAAGGAAATTGGATATACGCAGATTCAAGCGGAAGAGGTACATAGCATAAAACAAAAGGGGCTTCCTGCAGGAATGAAAGTAGAGTATTCGTTTCTGGTAAGTGAACGTTCAGAGCGTGAAAGGTGTTTGATATTCTATACTGCGCATCAGGAAACGGCAGTATATATTGATAATAAATTAGTCTACTCCAAACATTTAAGTAGAAAAGTTCCTTTTGGAAAGACGCCGGGCAGTTGCTGGCATACGATTCCTGTTTATCCAGACGATTATAACAAAGTGATTCGTGTTGAAATCGTTCCAGTGTATGAAAATGTTGCAGATGTGGTACCGGATTTTTATTTAGGTTCCAAAATCAGCATATTCGAAGGGATTTTACGGGAAAATCTGTTACAGTTATTTTTAAGTGTGGCAGCAATTATAAGCGGCATTATATTTTTAGCATTTATTTTTTATAACCGTAAGAATACCGAGGTGGATAAAGGTCTTTTTATGATGGGAATGTTTTCTGTTCATGTGGGAATCTGGAAGCTTACGGATATGGAAGCATTTTCGCTATTTACACAGAATCAGGCAGCGCTTGCGTATCTGCCATTTATTAGTTTACTTCTGGTTATTATTCCTTTTATATTGTTTGTTAAAGAGTTTTTTGCCGGCAAAGAACATATTGCATGGTATCTGCTTTGCTTTTTTGCATGTGCTGTTACTGTTTTTTCGATTTTTATGCAGGTCACCGGCAGGGCGGATTTGCGCCAGACTTTGTGGCTGACACATTTGGGAATGGCGGCAATGGTTGTTGTGGTTGTTACCATGATTATAAAAGAATTGCGTACCAGAGGATGGAATAAGCAGTTAAAAATTATGGCGGCCTGTATGGGGCTTTGTTTGGCAGGGCTGGTATCAGACCTTACTTTATATTACATTTCCGGCGGCAAATCTATTATGGTTCTTGGGATGTTCGGCTTTTTGTCTTATATTATTATTTTAGGCATTATGTCTGTTCGTGAGACGAAAAGACTGATGCAGATTGGAATGAAGGCAAAGCGGTATGAGAGAATGGCATATCATGATCAGCTTACAGGCTTGTATAACCGTACTGCTTATGCAGAACATACTGGTTCTGAAGAGTTTACTCCTAAGAATTGTATTGCAGTTATGTTTGATTTAAACAATTTAAAAAAGTGCAATGATACATGGGGGCACGAAGAAGGAGACCGCTATATTATGTCTGGCACAGAAATGATAAAGCAGGCATTTGAAGATATTGGAAGATGTTACCGGATGGGTGGGGATGAATTCTGTGTTCTGCTAAAGGATGTGCCTTTAAGGGATTGTGAAAAGCGTGTTCAGCAAATGAAAATACAGATGGATACATACAATCAGGAACATCCTGATTCTTTTCCGGTAAAGATTGCCTGTGGGTATGAGATATATAACGAGGAAGTAGATTTTGATTTTGGCGATACGCTGCGTCGTGCGGATAAGAAAATGTATCGTGAAAAATTTATGATGAAGACAAGGGAGAAGTCCGTCAGGGAATCCCTGTCAGGAAATGCAGTGTGAAGAATTAACGGGATTTCCCAATTTTTCTTTGAAGCAGACGCCATACCTTTCCGATGGGACGGCTGATCAAGGGGCGGACAGGCCGCAAAATAAGCCAGATATAACTGCATATCCAATAGATTGGGTGTTTTATGCTAAAGGTGTGTCCTTTCCGTCTGATATATATTACTTTGGCCAAAAGCTGCTGTTCCGGCAGCGGGCCTTCTACTTCTGTCTGGTTGTCACCGGTAAAATAGAAGCCGTCTTTTTTTATACGGCAAATGCGGTGAAGAACCAAAAGTCCACTTGTGCGGCGGTATAAAATAATATCTCCTCTTTTTAATGTTTCTCCTGCGATTGGCTGAATAACAACGGAATCGGAAGGAGAAGTAATCAGCGGATACATACTAAACCCATGTGGATGAATCTCAATTGATTGTCCGTCTTCTAGAAGAGGCATAATCTTTTCATAAAGCAGTATGGATTTTTCTTCCTGTGTCATTCCTGTATTCATGCCGTGAGCCTCCTTTTTGTCTCAGAGCGTGTCTGAAAACTTATTCCTACGTTTGCATTCCCTAAGTATAGATTATTTGATTTGTAATATCAAGGGAAGATGGTTATTTAATCGTGGGAATAATACATTTGTGTTTCTGTTCACACTTCATTTGTATAATGAATGCCTATGTGGTAAAATAGTCCAATCACAGTAAGTATTGAAAAAAGAAAATAGTGAAATATAATATAAAAACAGACCTGGAGGTAATGAGGGATTATGAAGAAATCTTTTTATGCCATTTTGGCATTGCTGTTTGTTGTTTTAGTTGGTGTATATTATTATGCGGTTTATCCTCCTGTCAATATTCATGAGCCGGCGCTTTGGGGAACATTGCTTATGATTTGCCTTATACCGGCGATATTTTTTGCAATACGGAGCCTGCGGGGAATAACGGGAAATTATGTGATTCATCTTTCGGATATCAGAGGACTGCCGGTGGCTGCAAAGGTTTTTTTTGCGATGGCGGCAGTAGTTGCTGCCTGCTATTTTGTTGGAAGCATTGCAGGAAGTACTCTTCTGCGTGCAAGAACCTATGCATCCTTACTGCCGGTAAAGGAATATGATTTTAGCAGGGATATTGAGGAAACGGGTCAGGTGACGGATATTGCCCTGATGGACACCGCAAGTGCCAGAAAGTTTGGAAACCGTAAGATTGGTTCCCTGTCCGATGTGGTAAGCCAGTTTGAGGTGGAAGAGGATTATACTCAGATAAGCATTCAGGGACATCCAATGAAGGTGTCAGGGTTAAAGTATGCCAGCTTCTTCAAATGGTGGAACAACAAAGATAAGGGAATACCGGGTTATGTAAAGGTGAATCCGGTAAATTCCGAAGCGGAGTATGTAGCATTGGAGCAGGGGATGAAATATGTGCCTTCAGGATATTTTAATTTTAATCTGCAGCGTCATGTACAGTTAAAATATCCTACAAAGATTATTTCTGGTTATCATTTTGAAATTGATGACGATGGAAAGCCTTTTTATATCTGTCCTACCATGAAGCCAAGAGTGGGATTGTTTGGCGGGATGGATGTAAATGGTGTTATTATATGCAATCCTGTTGATGGAACATGTAGTTATTATCCTGTTAATAAAATTCCGGCATGGGTAGACTGTGTCTATGACGGAAAACTGCTTACGAAGAAATATGACTGGTTTGGTACATTTTCTGGCGGTTTCTGGAACAGTATCATTGGCCAGAAGGGATGCAAAATCACCACAGACGACTTTGGCTATAAAATTATTGGGGATGATGTATGGGCATATACTGGTGTTACTTCGGTAAATGGGGACCAGAGTAATATCGGGTTTGTACTGATGAACCAGCGGACCAGTGAAGCCAAATATTATAAAGTGTCCGGTGCGGAGGAGCATTCTGCGATGGAGTCTGCGGAAGGCGCCGTACAGGAAAAGGGGTATAAAGCGTCTTTTCCAAGCCTGATTAATGTATCCGGCCAGCCGACTTATATCATGGTATTAAAGGACTCTGCTGGTCTGGTAAAAATGTATGCAATGGTAAATGTAGAGCAGTATAACATTGTCGCCACTGCTGTCAGCCAGTCAGAGGTATTTTCGAAGTACCGGAAAATGCTTGCAAGTGACGGGGATGTAAAAACAGACGAAGAGAGTTTGATAAAAAAGACGGTTACGGTAAAGAGCGTTCAGTTTATAGATACCGAAGATGGTACAATGGTATATATAAAAGATATGGAAGGCGGGGTTTATAAGCAGGCATTTAAAGAAAATGAATCGTTAATCCGTATTTCTGAGGGTGATAGCCTTACTATTTACTATGAACAGATTACGGAAGATATAGATGAAATCCATCCGATACGAAAGTTTGAATTTTCACGGGAATAGTTACTGTGAATCGTAACTGGAATAACACAGATGAATTTAATTTCTTCGAAACGGTCTATAGAACTTTTGAAAAAGTAATGTTATAATTGAAAGCAGGCAGGTAGGTCTGTGTCTTTGCACTGCCGGCACAAATCTACAGGGTTCAGTAAAGAAGGCGGTGCAGAAAAGAGGAGATGGATGAAGAAAAAATTAGCAAAAGCTTGCGCATTGACTCTGTCTGCAGCAATGTCAGTGACCGGCGTACCTGCTGTCGGCCTGGTGTCCGTAAAGGTCAGTGCAGCGGAGAAAACAGATGATTCTGTTATCTATTTTGTAGACTGCGGTGACCAGGATACGTCTACTTTCCCAAAGGACGGGGCAGTCGGGGAGAAGACACGTAATTCTGTTACAGATCAGGTTTATGGAGCAGATGCAAAGACCGGATATAAGTGGGGAATTGTTGATACAGTCAGTGAACCGCTGAAAAATGGAAAGCCATCCGTTGGCGGCGCAGTGACCGACTGGACATGGCCTTTTGAGCAGATTACGGGAGACCAGACATCAAAGATATTGACAAACCGTTATACAAAGAACCAGACGGAAAATAATATTGACCCAAGATATCTTGACTATAAGTTTGAAGTGGATAATGGCAGCTATCTGATTGAGGTTGGTTTCGCTGACCCGTGGGGCTGCTCCAAAACACCGACTGTATATGCAAATTATGAAAAGAAGGATGAGACACTGCTTGCAAAGGAGTTCGATGTGGCATCGAACGGCGGTGTTCTGACAGGAATGGCAGAAGTTATGGATGGAGAGCTTACCGTCAATGCAAGAGGAACCGGAAGTGAAAATCTGGCAATCAACATCACCTATATCACAATCAAAAGTGCAGGAGACAGTACTATGGTACAGACGGATTATGATGCGCTTAGCATCCGTACGCAGGGTGTTACATCAAATTTGGACCTGCCATCAAAAGGCAGTGCAGGAAGTGCGATTACATGGTCTTCTTCCAATGAGACAGTTATATCGAAAGATGGAGTGGTTACGAGGCCGGAATCCGGGCAGGCAGATGCAAAGGTTACTTTGACGGCTACCATAACATATGGGGAGGCTTCAAAGACAAAGGAATTTGTTGTGACCGTTTCAGCAATAAACGAAATGATGGGGCTTGCTGAGTTCAATAAGACAATGGTAGAAGTTACCGACACTTATTATGATGAGGCTTTGGAATTAGACGCTGAAAATCTGCTGAAACTGGATGCCGACAGGCTTTTAGCAGGCTTTCGTGAGACGGCAGGTTATGCTGCCGGAATGGATGCAGATGCAAGAAAAGAATTTATGAAGAAGAAAACGCGCTATGGCGGCAACTGGGAAAATTCCCTGATTGGCGGACATACATTAGGCCATTACATTTCTGCGGTAGCCCAGGGCGTGGTTAATCCGGGACTTTCTAAGGAGAGACAGGCAGAATTGAAAGAAAGAATGGACTATCTTGTGAATGCGCTGGCAGAGTGTCAGGATATGACAAAAAACAGTACAGTATGTAAGGAGGGCTATATCTTTGGTGCAACTCTTACCAGTCCGGCTACAAACCTTGAGATGCAGTTTGATAATGTAGAAAAAGGCATGGCGAATATCTCAACACAGGCGTGGGTTCCGTGGTATACCATGCACAAGATTCTTGCAGGACTGGTAGATGCCTATGAGCTGACGGGAAGTGAGAAAGCGCTTACAGTAGCGAAGAAATTAGGTGACTGGACAGCAAACAGGGTAAACGGCTGGTCTGCTTCTGTCCAGAGGACAACACTTGGTATTGAATACGGCGGAATGAATGACGCACTGTATGAGTTATATAAGTGTACTGGTGAGGAGAATTATAAAACGGCTGCACATATGTTTGATGAAACAAGCCTTTTCGAAACGGTTCTTGCCGGTACGAAAAATGCGATGAATAATAAGCATGCCAATACAACAATTCCAAAGTTCCTAGGCGCGCTTGGCAGATATGAGGCTGATAACTCAGAGATACAGTATTTAGAGTATGCAAAGGCGTTCTGGCAGATGGTGATTGATAATCACACCTATGTAACAGGCGGAAACAGCGAGGATGAGCATTTTGGTGCAGATAATATACTGGATGCGGAGAGGACAAATATTAATAATGAAACCTGCAATACTTATAATATGTTAAAGTTAAGCAGAAGATTATTTATGATTACCGGAGAGAAGAAATATGCGGATTATTATGAAAATACATTGATTAATGCAATTATGTCTTCCCAGAACCATGAAACGGGCATGACGATGTACTTCCAGCCGATGGCAAGCGGTTATCATAAGGTGTTTGGTACGCTGGATACAAATTTCTGGTGCTGTACCGGTTCCGGTATGGAGAATTTTACAAAGCTTCAGGACAGTATCTATTTTAAACAGAACAATACGGTTATTGTAAACCAGTATCTTGCATCTACGCTTAGCGGAGATGGTTATGTCTTAGAGCAGACAGGTGATTTGAGCAAATCAGATACCATGAATTTTAAGCTTTCCGGAGAGAAGACAGGTATTTCCATGAAGCTTCGTATTCCTGACTGGGTTGCAGATGAAAAGGTGACAGTAACCTTTGGAGAAAAGGAATATGATTATACGAAAAAGGATGGATATATTATTATTCCGGCGGAAAAGCTGGAAGGCGGTGCATCCTTTAGCGTTAAGCTGCCAATGGAGGTTGTGGCATATAACCTGCCGGACGCTGAAAATACATATGCATTTAAGTATGGTCCTTTTGTACTGAGTGCAAAGCTTGGAAGTAGTGCCCAGAATACAGCATCTCATGGTGTGGCGGTAACCGTGGCTTCACAGAAGGCTGTTACTAGTGATAATATCGGTATTATGGCAGAAGCAACAGTAGAAGACTTTATTGTAAATATTAATAAGTATCTGATAAAAGACAAGGATTCCATGAATTTTACCCTGAATGGAACGGATGTCAGCTATACCTTTACGACACATTATAACCAGTATAAGGAAAGTTATGGTATTTACTGGACCTACTTCATCAATGAGGATGGAAGAGGTGCAGAAGCTGTTCTTGCAGACAAGCGTGCAAAGCGTCTGGAGCGTGTCATCATTGATACAATGGCACAGGCAGGAAGAGGACAGTATGAATCAAGGTTTGTTCTTGCGGATGGTGATAAAACAGACGGCTTAGTAGACAACGGCTCCATCGGAGAAGATGCTCCAGCGCTTACAAGGCGTGCGGCAGCAGGCGGTTCTTTTGGTTACAAAATGGTAGTATCTGAAGGAGAGGATAATTATCTTCTGCTCACTTTTGCAAAAGAAGAGGATGGAAAGCCTGTGAAGATATCCGTTGGTGATACGGTTCTTTTTGATGGAAAGCTTAATAGCAGTACGGCAAAGGTGGATAATTTGACACTGGCAGAAGCTGATACGGCAGATTATTATCAGGTAATGTATCAGATTCCTTTGGATGTAGTAGCGAAGAATGTAGAAAGCCTTACCGTAAAGGAAAATGAACAGCAGGTTACAAAGAAGGTAATTACGGTAACATTTGCCGGAACAGAGACAGAAGAATCCGCAAGAATCTGCAAATCCGTATCCATGCTTAAGGCTCTTGGAACACAGAATTCTTTAACAAAGGTAACCTGTGATGGAGAAGAACTTCGTGCAGAGGGGGATACTTATAGTATTACCGTTCCTTATACTGTAGTTCCGGAAGTAAAGTTTGAAATAGAAGATTCCTATGGATATATTACCGTAGATGGAAATGCAATTGATGAGACAGAGGCAAGGAAGTTAAAGAAAGCAGCCGCAGGTGCAGAAGAAATTTATGAGGTCAAGGTATATGCAGAGGACTTTAAGACAGTGAAAACATATACCATTAAAGTGAATAAGGATTATTCCGGTCTTGATTTGAAAGGAAATTACGTAAAAGGATTTTCTTTTGATGATGCGGCAGGAGGCGCAGTGGCTGTATCAAAAGCATTTCTTCCGCCGGAGGTGGCCGGTGCAGAGTACACATATCAGGAAGGTGTTGTTGGAAAAGCAATTACGTTGAACGGTACATACGGCCTTAAGCTTTTAGAAGATGCAAATATATTGGGCGAGAGCTACACCATCAGCTTCTGGATGAATCCTAAGGCGGTCGGGGCAACATTCGATCCTACGATTACAGGCGGGCTGTTTTCGCCGGAGTACTGGCTGAACCTGACACTGGACGGTAAAATCTGGTCTAAGGCAAATGATACATATATTGAGACAAAAGTATCGAATGCATATAAAGCAAATGAATGGCAGCAGGTAACTATAACCGTAGACGGACAGACATCCGGAAAGGCATCTGTAAGTGTTGTTGGAACGCTTTATGTAAATGGTGTACAGGTAAGTAAAGGAGATGTGCCACGGAGCATTATGATGCAGCCGGAAGCAAAACTTTACTTTGGTGTCAATGCATGGGATGCTTACTTTAGTGGTGCGCTGGATGATGTCCTGTTATTTAACAAGGCACTGACAGCGGAAGAAATCAGCGGTATTGTAAGCAAGGCGGTTACCAGTGAGACTCTTGGTGATTCAAATGAGCCAGGACAAACAGAAGAGCCAAAGGGTGTAAAGGTGAAGGCAGCAGGTTATACGCTGGCAGGGAATAAACTGAATCTGGTAAAGGGAAACAAAGTAAAACTGGAAACGAGCGTAGCACCGGCAAAGGCAGATCAGAAGGTGACTTTTGCGTCCAGTAAAACGAGTGTTGCAACCATCTCTGCAAAAGGTGTAATAACGGCAAAGAAAGCGGGCAGTACAAAGATTACCGTTAAGACAACTAATAATAAGAAGAAAGTACTTAATGTGAAGGTAGTAAAGAAAGCAAAAGTAAATAAAGTGCTAACGCTGAAAAAGACAAAACTTTCCCTGAAAAAAGACAAGACTGCTGCGATTAAAATTCTGAAGCAAAGCAGTGGCACGACAAGTACATTAGTTTATAAGACCGGCAATAAAAAGGTTGCAGTAGTAGATAAATATGGTGTTGTTACAGCTAAGAAAAAAGGAAATACTACGATTACCGTTATCTGCGGAAAAAAACGTGTAAAAGTAAAAGTTACCGTAAAGTAAAAATGAAAAGAATGAATGTTTGTGTCTGCGCTGTGACACAAACATTACATAGGGGCAAAGGACAGCGCAGAAATGAGGTGAATGATGAAAAGAGGGAAAACAATAGCAATTGGCGTGGTTTTGGCAGTAATCGTTGTAATTGCAGTGGGAATTGTCATCGGCCAGCGTCTTTCGCTTTCTGATCAAGTGGAGGAGGGGGCGAAGGAAAAAGAAGGGAAGGAGAAGATCGACAGTGATTTTTCCGTGAGTTATGACGGAATCAAAACAGCCTCCATTTCAGCAGGTGGGAGTGTACATGACCCTTCTATCTTGGAAGTGGATGGAACTTATTATATTTATGGTTCCCATATGGCAACTGCCAAGTCCGATGATTTGCGGAACTGGACAATGATTAGTGATGGTTATGAAACAGACAGTCCGGTATATGGAAACCTGATTACAAGAAAAGATGCTTTTAAGTATGCAGGAGCGTTAACAAGTGCAATTCCGACGGATGATGGTACCTGTCATGTCTGGGCACCAGATGTAATCTATAATAAGAAAAAAGATATGTACTATATGTACTTTTGTACCTCCTCTACATGGAATGCTTCTAATCTGTGTTATGCAACTTCAAAGTCGCCAGAAGGGCCTTTTGAATGGCAGGGAATGTTAATCTGCTCGGGATTTACTTCTGAAACGCTTGAAGTTTCCAATGTACTTGATTACGTATCAGAAGATTACGCAAAAGAAACATATATCAAACAGGATAACAGCTACAATTTTGAAGAGTATCCAAATGCAATCGACCCAACTATTTTTTATGATGAGGACGATAGGCTTTGGATGGTATACGGTTCCTGGTCAGGTGGTATCTTTTTGTTAGAGCTGGATGAAGAAACCGGAGAGGTGATTCATCCGGAAACGGATAAGGCAAATAATGTTGATGCTTACTATGGAAAGCGTCTGATAGGCGGCGGGCATACCTCTATGGAAGCACCGTATATTCTTTACGATAAGGAAAGCGGTTATTACTTCCTGTATGTTTCATATGGTTCCCTGACACGTGAAGGCGGTTATCAAATCAGAGTCTTCCGCTCCAAAACGGTAGAAGGTGATTATGTTGACATGACGGGAAAAACACCTGGTTTTGGAAAGGGAAACCCGGCTTACTTCGGTTTGAAGATGTCTGGAAATTATATGCTTCCAAGTTTAGAAAAGGCATATATGGCAACAGGACATAATTCTGCTTTTATTGATACAAACGGTAAGCGCTATATTGTAAACCATACCCGTTTTGATGATGGATCGGAATATCATGAACCAAGAGTACACCAGTATTTCTTAAATGAAGAAGGCTGGCCTTGCATGCTTCCGTATGCTACCGGCGGAGAGACCATCGAAAAGTCCGGTTATGATATGGAAAAGGTTGCAGGAGAATATTTTGTGATTAATCAGGGAATGGATATCAGTAAAGAGATTGCAGAACCTTTTAAACTTGTACTGACAGAAAAAGGAAATGTATATGGAAAAGGAATTACTGGAACATGGGAAGCAAAGAAAGACAGTTATTATGTTCATATTAATTATAAAGATAAAGAGTACAGCGGCGTGTTCTGCGAAATGAATGATGAGGCAGGAACGCCTGTCATGACATTTACTGCAGCAGGCTCAAATGAAAGTATCTGGGGGGTGAAGTATATTGAGTAGGAAAGTGGCAGCGAAACATAGTAAGTTCAAAGAGCGTACCGTTGATGTTGTAAAAGAGATGTTTGCATGGATTATCATAACTGCATTGGCATTTCTTTACTGGGTTGCTTTGTTATTAGTCTTTTCACTGATTCTTCTAAATGTGTGGAAGGTAACCTTTGACGAGATACTTAATTATTCCATTATTTTGACGGTGATTACCTCAGTGGCATATCTGGGACGATTGATTTACCGTAAATTACATTGATGTTTGCATATGTGACTTGATTTTTCGGGGCACCGGCTTAGGCTGGTGCCCTGGTTTTGTTAAGAAGAGTTCCCGAATGTTCGGTATGAAGGACGCTGGTTTTGCGTTCTTTTGAGGTTTGATTTAGTTTCTGCAGCGCATGGTGTGTTCATGTGTTAGTAGAACTTCAAACCTTATTGTAAGAAATTACAGGGTTTCCAGGGGGATATTTGTGCTAGATGCAATAAACATTTTCAAGAAAATAAAAAAAACTGTACATTTTTTACGAAAAATACTAGAAAAAAGTGCCGTTTTATTATAAAATATAACTACAAGGCGGTGGAGGTCGTATTGACTTTTTGATATTACCATAGTATTATAGGATAAGCTAAACTATTTTACTAAATATTAAAAAGCGTACGGATAGGCCTGTTGCATACGCACAAGTCAATATCTCCCGCTGCAAGCAGCGGGAGATTAGACCCGCGCGCAGTCGCCAAATGCAAAGGAATTTTCAGTTCCTTTGCATTTGGTTCGTTGCGGATGCGAGAATAAACTGTAAGGAGGATGCTATGCGGTGTAAAAAAAGTGAAGGCAAAGTCAAAAAAACGGTCATACTGGGATTGACCGCTGCTTTGATCGTTGGTGGCGTTGGATTAAAGGTAGCTGCCACCGAAGTGTCAGATGATGCAGGGACCAGCAAGGCAGAAGCTGGAACTACATACGATTCTGAGGAGTATTCCAGTGAACGTATCGGAACAAACTACACGGTTATCAGTAGTAAGTATACGTTGCAGGATTATACTGGTGAAGCGGTTAGTTTTGCCATGGGTGAGGCGGCGAAGGGGGATGCAAAGAAGCTGCTGACCAAAGAGACCAGAGAGTATCAGGAAAGTGCGGAAGTGCTTGGACTGAATACCGGAAGTAAGGTGGAGCTTGAAATTGATGTACCAAGTGATGGCTTGTACAATTTAGATTTTGATTATCTCTCCTATGATGAATCTATATTGCCGATTTCCATGGCACTTAAGGTGGATGGGGAATATCCATTTTATGAATGTCGTAACATGAAGTTTGAGACAACATGGAAACTCGGCGAAGAGCCTTCTTATGACCGGTATGATAATCAGGTTGTTACAGTACCGAAGAAGGAAATTCAGTGGGAGTCAAAGTACCTGATGGATTCCAGTTACCGTCATTCTGACCCGTTAAAGCTGGAGCTGAAGAAGGGTGTACATACATTAGAGGTTGAAATCAAAGAAGGAAATTTCCTGCTTGGAAATCTTACTTTGGAAGCACCTACAACAATAGAAAAGTACACTGGTTCAGAGAAGGCTGAGGGGTCTAAGAAAATTGAGATTCAGGGTGAAGAATATTACACTACAAACGATTCTGCCGTTCATGCGGTTGTAGAGTATGACAGCAGTCTGGATCCATATGAGGTAAAAGACACGGTTCTGAATACTTTGGACTCTGATTCTTTTGGAACAGCAGGACAGAGGGTGACTTATAAGTTCAATGTGGAAGAAGCAGGAAATTACTATATTGCAATGAACTATCGTCAGTCTGAAAAGACAGATTTCCCAGTGTTTGTTGACGTTGCAATTGACGGCAAGATTCCAAATGATGCATTTCGTTCATATGGAATGGCCTATTCCACAAAGTACAGAACCAGTACCCTTGAAGATTCAAAAGGAGAGAAGTTAAGTGTTTATCTGGAAAAGGGAGAACATACTATTTCATATACGATTAGTATGGATACCATCTGCTACATTATGGAACAGCTTGATGTGATTATGTCAAATGTAAATGACTTGTCACTTGAGATTACCAAAGTAGCAGGTACAAATGCAGATAAATATCGTGATTTAAGACTTTCAAGGTATATTCCAGATTTGGAAGAAAAGTTACGTCAGTATGCAGAGGATCTTGAAAAACTGGAGCAGAGTGCAGTACAGTATAGTGAAAGTGATACGAATGTTGCGGTAATGTCTTCTATGTTAATTGCTGCTGAGCAGTTAAAAAGTCTGGCAGACAACCCGGACGAAGTTCCATACCGTATCGCTGAGCTGTCAACAAGCACAAACTCCGTAAACCACCATTTGGCAACAACGATTGATAACCTGATTACCAATGGTCTTGCAATCGACAGAATCTGGATTTATCAGGAGGGAGCGGAACTGCCAAAGAAGCCTGGATTCTTCAAGTCATGCTGGATGAGTATTCAGAGATTTACTGCTTCCTTTACGGAGCAGGCATATTCTGCAAACAATACAAACAAGGAACATCTGCAGGTATGGGTAAACCGTTCCAGCCAGTATGTACAGATTATGCAGAAAATGATTGATGAGTACTTTACGCCGAAGACAGGAATTGAAGTAGATATCAGTATCATGCCGGATCAGAATAAACTGGTACTTGCGAATTCATCCGGTAATGCCCCGGATGTGGCGACGGGTATTAACTATACAATTCCGTATGAGTTAGGTATTCGTGGAGCATTGGTTGATCTGGCGCAGTATGAGGACTTCAAAGAGGCGGCTAAGGCGTATGAGCCTGGATTTTTTATGACAGGAAGTGTTGATGATGGAATTTATTCTATGCCAGAGACAATGAACTTCTGGGTATTGTTCTACCGTACAGATGTTATGGAGAAACTTGGACTGGAAGTGCCGGAGACGATGGGCGAGGTAATTGATATGCTCCCGACTCTGCAGATGAAGGGACTTAACTTCTACTATCCGACAGCCGGAATGCTTCTGATGAGAAACTTCCACGGTACAACACCACTGATTATGCAGAATGGAGGTTCCATCTATAATCCAACAGCAGCAGAGGGAACAGCCCTTGGCAATGAGGAGACAGTTAACGGTTTTACGACACTGACCGATTTGTTTACAATTTACAACCTTCCGGTCAATGTAGATAACTTCTACCAGCATTTCAGAAATGGTGATATGCCGATTGGAATTGCTGATTATGCTACTTACAATATGCTGACCAATGCAGCTCCAGAGCTGGAAGGATCATGGGAAGTATCTTTGGTTCCTGGTACAAAGCGTGCAGATGGAACAATTGACCGCTCTGTTTGTGGATGTGCAGAAAGTACTGTTATTTTCAAGAGCAATTCTGACAGAGAAGCAAAGGCATGGGAGTTCGTTAAGTGGTGGTCTTCTACAGAAGTACAGGCAGAATTTGGGCAGACAATCCAGATTACGTATGGTAGCGAATATATTTGGCCAACGGCTAATATGGAAGCTATGGGACGGCTTCCGCTGGAAGGGCAGGTATAGCAGGTGATTCAGGAAACAGCTAAGAATGTAGTTGATATAGCGAGAGTACCTGGAACTTATCTGTTAGAGCGTGAAGTAAGTAATACATTTAATGATATCGTGGTTAATGGCCAGAATGAGCGTACGCGAATTGATAAGGCGGTTAAGAGTGTTAACCATGAGTTTGAACGAAAGCTGGAGGAGTTTGGCTACAACAATAGCGATGGTTCGGTTATTAAGGATTATCATATTCCGACGCTGGAGTCGGTAACCAAGCTGCTTGAACGAGAATAAAAAGAGTAGCGATGAAAGATGCCGATTCAGCTTAAACGGAGGGATGAAAAAGATATGGCGAAAAATAATAGTAGTGTTGATATTGAGACAATCAACAAAAAGAAAAAGAATAATATCCGCAAGCGTGAGCGCAATAACTGGAATGGATATGCATTTATGGCACCATATGCCCTTATGTTTATTGCATTTATCCTCGTACCGGTTCTTATGGCGATCATATTATCCTTTACAAACTTTAACTCAATTCAGTTACCATCCTTTGTAGGATTTCTGAATTACATCACTTTGATTACAAGTGATGAAGTGTTTATGCAATTCGTATTGCCAAATACGGTTGTATATGCACTTATTGTCGGTATCGGAGGGTATGCCTTATCCTTCGTACTGGCATGGGCGCTTTGTAACCTGACAAAGCTTCCAAGGACAGTATTTGCTTTGATACTGTATTCACCAAGTATGACAGCCGGTGTTGCCATGACCGTACTTTGGAAGGTTATCTTTTCGGGTGACCAGACAGGTCTTTTGAACAGCTGGCTCATGAGTCTTGGTTTAATTAATGAACCGATTATATGGCTGATAAGTACAAAGTATCTGCTTCCGATTGTTGTTATAATTGGTTTGTGGTCTTCCATGGGTGTAGGCTTCCTGTCAATGATTGCAGGTATCCTGAATTCAGATGAGGAGTTATACGAGGCAGCGGCAATCGATGGTATAAAGAACCGTTTCCAGGAAATGATTTATATCACGATTCCGCAGATGAAACCGCAGATGTTATTTGCAGCGGTTATGTCTATCGTAAATGCATTCCAGAATGGTTTGATTTCAACACAGCTGACTGGTAATCCGTCACCGGGGTATGCGGCACAGTTGATTGTAAACCATATTGAGGATTACGGTTTCCTGCGTTATGAGATGGGTTATGCAGCAGCAGTTTCCGTTGTATTGCTGTTGATTGTACAGTTATTCTCAAAGGCTTGTAATACGCTTTTGACGGAAAAAGATTAATAAGAAGGAGGGAGAAGAAATGGCATATAAGGGAAAAAGAATTAATCCCCAAAAATTTGAGAGAGGCCAGATAAAGCTTATTATCGTCTTGCTTCCATTAGTAATTTTTATGGCCTTGCCATTAGTATTCATTGCAAACCATGCGTTTAAACCGATGGAAGAGTTGTTTGCTTTCCCACCAACTTTCTTTGTAAAGAATGCTACCATGGAAAACTTCACAAAGCTGGTTAAGTTCAGTCGTACGGCAGGTGTACCAATCAGCCGTTACATATTTAACAGTGTAATTGTTACTGCATTGACGGTCGGTTTATCCTTGCTTTTTACCACCTTTGCAGCATTCGCATTAGCAAAGTTAAAGTTTAAGGGAAGAAGTTTGATGATGACAATCAACCAGTTGGCAATTATGTTTGTAGCAACTGCCGTATTGATTCCGAGATATTTGGTTATCTGTAATCTGGGCATGATTGACAGCATTTGGGCACATGTGCTTCCGCTGTTAGCTTATCCGGTTTCCCTGTTCCTGGTAAAACAGTTCGTTGAGCAGGTACCGGATGCCTTAATTGAGGCAGCTTACATAGACGGTGCTACCGACATGACAATTTATCGTAAGATTATTCTTCCGATGACGAAGCCTGCGATTGCGACTGCAGCAATTCTTGCATTCCAGCAGGTATGGGCAAATATGGAGACTTCAAACTACTATATTAATGATGATAGTATGAAGACACTGACCTTTTATATGAACTCGTTGGTGAATGTAAATAATACCGTATCTGGTCAGGGTATGGCAGCAGCGGCAACGCTGATTATGTTTATACCAAACCTGGTATTGTTCATCATTCTTCAGAATAATGTCATGAATACCATGGCACATTCTGGTATCAAGTAAACAATTGCAGAAGGAGAAGTTATGAAGAGAAATAAAAAGTTTTTAAAACTGGCAGCTTTGTTCCTGATTGCAATGGTCCTTACTTCAGGAATCGGTGCTGCGACAGTATCCGCAGAGACACCATACCGGACATATACTGTGGATGGAAATAGCAGGATGGAGGAAACACAGACTGCGTATCTCGCACATGCGACCTTAATAAAATTCGGTAATGAATTTTTAAGTGCTCCCAGTGATTTATGTGTAGCGGAGGATGGAAAACTCTATATTGCAGATACAGGGAATAGTAGAATCGTAGTAGGAACAGCAGAGGGCGAATTATTAAAAGTTATCGGTAAAGGTACTTTAAAGTCGCCAAGAGGTGTATTTGTCACGGAAAACGGTCATATCTATGTGGCTGACCGTGATGCCGAGGCAGTATTTGAGTTTGATGCCGATGGTAACGTATTAAATACATATAATAAACCGGATAACCCTTTATATGGTGGTGACCGAGTACCATTTATGCCAATCAAGGTAGTTGTAAATGATGCAGGCATTATGTTTATTATATGTGAATCAAACACAAACGGTATTGTAGAGATTTCTCCTGCAGAGGGCGGGACATTCCTCGGATATTTCGGAACGAACTTTGCCTCTACAGACTTGCAGACCATTATTTACCGGGCGATTCTGACAGATGAGCAGAGAGCAAAGATGGCAAGTAATATTCCTGCAACACCGGATAATCTGGCAATTGATGAAAAGGGTCTGATTTATACGGTAACAAGAGGTGATGAGGCAAGTACATTAAAGAGGCTTAATATTGCAGGTATTAATCTGATTAATGGAGCAAACCTTCAGGATGTATATGATCTTTCACCGGCTGCTGTTGCAGTTGGAAACCATGATAACGTCTATGTTGCTTCTGCTGCAGGTTATATCTATGAGTATAATAATCAGGGTGAACCGATTTATGTATTTGGTGGACGTGACGATGGTACGCAGCGTGTTGGTTTATCTACTCAGGTAACCAGTATTCAGGTTGGATCCAATGATGAGATTTACATATTGGATTCCGACAAGGCACAGATTCAGGTATATGAGCCTTCTGAATTTACGCAGAAGTTACATACGGCATTGTACCTCTATTCAAAGGGACGTTATACGGAAAGTAGAGAGCCTCTGACTGAAGTGTTGAAAATGAACAGTATGTTTGACTATGCAAACAGGGCAATGGGCAGGGCTTATTTCCAGGAAGAGAATTATGATGCTGCTGTCAAATATGCAAAATTGTCAAAGGATAAGACAGGATACTCCGATGCATTCTGGGAAATCCGTAATATATGGCTGAAGCAGAATATCGTTGCAGCAATTTTAATTATAATCTTTCTCTTTATTGCATTTAAGGTGATTAAGGTTCTTGACAGGAAAAAGGGCATCTTAAATGGAATCAGGGCTGGTACAGCTAAGATTAAGGAGAATAAACTGGTATCCAACCTGTTATATTCGGGCTATTTTATGAAACATCCTTTTGATGGTTCTTATGGAATTGCAAGAGAAGGAAGAGCCTCCTGGAATGCGCCATCTATCATATTGGTAATCTTTATGGTGGAATATGTTATTAATAAGTATTTGTGTGGATTCCTGCAGAAAACAGTGCGTGAAGGTAAATATGAGATTTTCTCTGATGTTGGAACAATCTTAGTGGTTATTGTTGGATTAACAGCTTGTAATTATCTTGTATGTACGATTAATGAAGGTGAAGGTACTGTAAAGAAGATATATACTTACTTCTGCTATAGTCTTCTTCCATATGTTGTATTGACTCCGGTAAGCTTTGTACTGTCTCATGTAGTAACGACAAATGAGCAGTTCCTGATTACACTGGTGCAGATTATTATTTATGCATGGGTAATTATACTTGGCATTCTTGGGATTAAGGAAGTCAATAACTATACAGGAAAAGAAACTTTTAAAGTTATCTGCCTGACAGCATTTACAATTTTGATTGTTGCACTCTTGATATTCATTATCTATGTACTTTGGGCTCAGGTATTTGAGTTTATCAGTGCAATTTACGGAGAGGTGGTGTATCGGCTTGGCTATTAAAAACTGGAAAAAAATGGTCGCTCTCTTAGCAGCAGTTTCTGTTACAGCAGGAGTACCGGGAGTTTCCTATTATGCATCAGCAACCTCCGTAGATGACGCGGCGGCAGGCGATGCAGGTGCAGGAGATGCCGGGACAGAAGCAGAAGGTGAGGGAGAAAAAGAAGAAGAGAAGCAGGAAGTAATGGATAACGGCGAAGTAGTCATGAAAAATGCAGTCGGAAAGAAAGACAAATCCGAATGGATTACAATGAAAGACTACGAGGTGGTGGCAGAAAGTGATACCTATAAGATGTATCTGTATGAGCCTACGCTTTCCATTATGTTAGAGAATAAGGAGACTGGAAAGATTCTGGAATCTACCCTTAGTGATGAAAAGGATGATGGTCTTAGTAATGTTGCATGGAACAGTTATATGAAATCAGGTATCGTTGTAAATGCGATTGCAGATGCCAGGAGCAGGAATACATATCAGCTTGATTTGGTAAACAGTGAGCATACTCTGGATGTTACAAAGACAGATAACGGCTTTTCTGCAAAGGTCTACTTCAAGGAATATCAGCTTGGTTTAACTATGAATGTATCCTTGGAGAACGATGAACTGGTAGTCTGTATCCCGGATGATTCTTTTGTAGAGGACAAAGAAGGGGCTTATATTTCTACGGTGATACCTTATCCGTTAATGGGATATTCCTTCCTTGATGAAAAAGAGGGATATATGTTAATTCCAGATGGAAATGGAGCTTTGATTAATCTGGATAACAAGGAAGGCCGCTATGTAACCGGATTCTCCCAGATGGTTTACGGTTCTGATGTAGGTTTTGATGATTCCGTTGTCAAAGAATATCTTTGGGATATGCTTGATATGGTAAAAGAATCCAATAAGGTTCTTGCCCCAATCTTTGGAATGGTTCATACGGATGATCAGCTAGGCTATCTTGCAGTAATTGAGCAGGGAGATAAGCGTGCCAGAATTGAGGCGCAGCCAAACGGCGCTATGGTAAACTATAACCGCTGTTATGCAAGTTTCCTTCTCAGGGATGTTTTTGTTCAGCCATTGAACAACTCAAATTCCGGTACCATGATAAAAGCAGAAGATGACCGTACCCATTCGGATTTGCAGGTTCGTTATCTGTTGCTGTCCGGTGAGGATGCAAATTATTCTGCTATGGCTACAAGATACCGCAATTATCTTTTGGATAATAACATGCTTACCATTAAAGACAATTCCTATAATACGCGTGTTGACTTCCTTGGAACAGAAAGAGAGGATTTCCTTCTTTCCACAAGAGCGGTAACAATGACTACAACAGAAAATATTGAAGAGATGTTTGCAGAACTTAAGGAAAATGGTGTATCCAGCCTGCTTAGTATCTATAAGGGCTGGCAGAAGGGCGGCCTCTATGATTTGCCAATTACAAAGTATAAGGCAGACAGCCATATTGGCGGCACCTCCAAACTGACTGATTTGATTAAGGAATCTGCAGAGGATAATTATAACATTTATCTGTATGGTGATGCATTGCGGCTGAATCCAAGCACAAATGGCTTAAACTTCAATATGGCAAAGAAGGTTAATAAGAGAACCTATGAAGAGGAAATCTGGGCAGAGGTATATAACACATTCTATTACCTTGTACCGGAAAAGTCAGGGGATGCTATAAAGGATTTAGCAGATTCTTATCTGGACAAAGGTGTGGCGAATATGGCGGTAGCCGGCATTAGTAATAACGTATTCTCATATAGCTTCAAGAATAGTTTTTACAGCAGGCCGGATACGGCAAAGCGGTATTCTGAGATGCTTGATTCTATCGATAAGGATACAAATCTAGTATTAGAACAGCCCGTTGCTTATCTGTGGAAAAATGCGGATGCATTTTTAGATATGCCACTTGGTTCTTCCGACTATATGTATATAGATGAGGAAATCCCATTCCTGTCTATGGTATTAAAGGGTGTTATGCCAATGTATTCTGATTACGTTAACTTTGAGGCAAATAAGCAGGAATTCATATTGCAGATGGTAGAATCCGGTGTATATCCTTCCTTCTATCTGACCTATGAAAACTCTGCAGATTTGATTAATACAAATTCTTCTGATTTATATAGTACGGAATATAGTACCTATAAGGATGCAGTTGCCCAGTATGATAAAGAATTAAGAGAAGTTAACGAAGTAGTTAAGGATGCATTTATTACAAAGCATGAGAAGCTTGGAAGCGGTGTTGTTGTTGTAACATACAGCAATGGCGTACGGATTTATGTAAACTATACAAATAAAGCCAAAACAGTTGATGGAGTAACTGTTGAGGCAATGTCATATTCCTATAAGGTAGGTGAGGCCGAATGAGTAAAATGAGCAAAGAAGAAAAGAAAAACCGAAAGAAGGTAAAACCGGGGCGTCTGGCAAAACGTGATGCGTTAGTAGGAATTGCGTTTATCTCCCCCTGGATTGTCGGAGTTTTAGCGTTTTTAGCGTATCCATTGGCACAGTCGTTCTGGTACGCATTAAACAATATTCGTCCTACACCGTTAGGCATGAAGTTTACTTATGTAGGATATGGAAACTTTACAGAACTCCTTATGGCAACTCCGGAATTTCCGACAACACTGATTGAATATGTCGTGTCAACTATCATATCAGTACCAATCATTGTAGTTTTTGCCTTGATTATTGCGATTATGCTGAATCAGGATGTCAAAGGAAAAGGGTTTTTCAGACTTATCTTTTTCCTGCCGGTTATCATTGTAAGTGGACCAATCCTTGGAATGTTAAACGGTGACGGTGCTGGAAGCATTACTGCTATTGATATTCAGGCAATTACAGATGCGATTAAGGAGGTACTGCCATCAGCATTTGCAGAACCAATTTCTGAATTGTTTGAAAATATGATTACCATTCTTTGGTATTCCGGTGTACAGATATTGATATTCCTGTCCAGTCTTCAGAAAATTGACCGTGCAATGTACGAGGCAGCAAAGATTGATGGTGGTTCAGGATGGGAGTGCTTCTGGAAGATTACACTTCCAACAATTAAGCCTATGATTCTTTTGAACTGTGTATATACGATTATATTTATTTCGAACAATGATCAGAATTCCATTATTGAGCTGATTAAGGTGTCGATGTTCTCTGGTACACAGGAGAAAGGTTATGGATTTGCTTCCGCGATGGCGTGGTTGTACTCAGTTGTCGTATTGTTGATTGTAGCCTTGTTCGCTGTACTGTTCCTTGCAAAGAAGGATGTATATGCAAAACAGGTTAAGAAGGCGAAGAAGGCCCGCAAGAAAGAACTTAGAGAAATTAAGAGAGTAGGAAGGAGGAGCGCTAGACATGCCAAAAAGAGAGAAAGAGAAAACAGAAAAGCAGGAAAATAAGTCTGTGTCTAAAAAAGCAACTGGTGCAAGACCAAAGTTTAACAAAGACAAATTCCGGAAGTTTATGCTAGGCTCCAAAGAAAAGCAGGGATTTTTGAAGCTGTTCTGTATCTATGGTTTATTAATCTGTATCGGTTTCATCTATCTGAATCCGATTCTGCATATGATAAGCAGAAGTTTCATGACACTTGATGATTTGTTAGATTCATCCATTAACTGGATTCCAAGCTCCTTTAACCTGGACAATTATGCACAGGCAGCGAGAAGTATGGATTTTTGGAAGTCTCTTGGACTTAGTATCATTATTGCAGGTGTTCCAACGATTTGTAATCTGGTATCCTGTGCGGTTATTGGTTATGGTTTGGCACGTTTTGAATTTCCGGGCAGGAATGTAGTAATTGGGATTATTGTATTTACCTTTATTCTTCCAAGTCAGGTAACTATGATTCCTACCTATGTACTGTACTCTAATATGGGAATCCTCAGTACGCTTTGGGCATTTGTACTGCCATCACTTTTAGGTATGGGAATTAATGCACCAATCTTTATATTGATTTTCTGGCAGTTCTTCAGGCAGGTGCCAAAGGTATTAATTGAAGCAGCACAGATTGACGGTGCAGGTTATCTGAAATCGTTCTTCCGTATTTCCTTACCTTCTGCTGCACCGGCAATTATTACGGTATCGCTGTTCTCCTTTGTGTGGTACTGGAATGAGTCTTACCTGACATCAATGTATGTAGCAGGTGTTAATGTAAAATCCGGCTGGACTTCACTGGTTATTCAGTTAGACAGCTTTGCGTCAAACTATTCGAAGTATGCCCAGACAGCATCATCGGGTGCCGTTACTCTGAATGAGTCAATTAATATGGCGGGTACCATGTTAAGTATTCTGCCGTTGCTGCTGATGTACTTTGTATTACAGCGGTACTTTGTAGAGAGTATTGACCGTACAGGTATTACAGGAGAATAATTTTTATCTGCTGTGCAGGATTTCGTCATGGGGTGGCGGGGGTATAAAGTATAACCATATTATTCTAAAGTATTTCACAAAAAACTATAGAATTTTTGGTGAAAATATGTTACAATTTACTATAGCTATTACGTAGGCTGTGGTATACTGACAGTCCTGCAAGGATTGTCATAATAGATTTAAAAGGAGGAAGATTATGAGAAAAAAATTATTAGCTATGATGCTGGCTGCGTCTATGACAATTGGATTGGCTGGTTGTGGTGGCGGTAAGCAAACAGCGGTAGACTCTGGTAAGACCAAAATTACAAATGAAGTGGAAGAGGTAGAGATTGATGGAATTACCTACAGTAAGGCAAAAGATATGACAAAGGATGATATTGAGCTTGTTTATTTCCACTTTGATCAGGATGAGACAGTTCAGTATCTGGCAAAACGTTTCATGGAAATTTATCCAAATATTACAGTAAGGCCTGTTTATGAAAATGTTGCAACATATAATGATACCTTGCTGACACTGGTATCAGACAGCAATACACCGGATGTTATTATGTATTCGGATGCAGACTTTGCATTAAGTAATTCGTTGCTGGCAGATATCACAGAGCTTTGGGATTCTGACCCTGAGACGAAAGAAGTTGCAGATACCATTAATGACTGTGGAATCGGCTGCTTTGGTACAGACAGAAGATTTGCCGTACCGGTTAAGTTCTTCCCTGGTGTTATGTATATCGACTTAAATGTATTAAAGAAGCTTAATGTAGAAGCTCCTTCCAGAAACTGGACATGGGATGACATGATTCAGTTAATCAAAGACTGTACTGTTGATAATGGAGACGGTATGCAGTATTATGGATGTGGTTACTACAACAGACTGGATTCTTACTATGGAATTGCAGCAGCACAGACTGTACAGGGCGAGTTCGGTTTCGATGGAAAGAAATTTGACCTGAGTGCATGGGCAATCGGTGAGCAGCAGTTTGCAGAGTTAAAGCAGGGTAATTACATTGCGCCTTTGCAGAATACAGTTGCTATGGAAACATGGATGGGTGACTTTGAAGGATGGTGTGGTGCATCTTCTCATGTAGCATTATTTACCGAAGCATTTTGGACCTATCAGGGAACATGGGCAACGGAGAACTGGAAGCAGTACAATATGGATATTATCCCTTATGTTGTTCCTGCTGTCAGCGAAGAGGATGCATCTTCAGAGCATCACTCTATTGCAACAATTGACTTTGGTGGTCTGACAACAGCCTGCCAGCATCCTCGTGAGGCATATGAGTTATTGAAGTTCATGAGCTTTGGTAAGGATGGATGGAAGACAAGAATCCAGTTATATAATAACGAAGAAATCGTTAATTCCAGCAAGCTGGCACTTAAGTATGATGTTATGCCTGCTCCTATCACAAAGAATCAAGAGGTTTGGGATCAGTATATTGATATGTACTGCAAGGGTCTGGATGATGAACATATTGGATACTGGAAAGAGTTCTTCTCAAGCTGCTTACAGCCAATTCCATATGGCTGGACCAGTATCGCAGGTTACTGGAACTACTGTGATGAGTACTTCAATAAGCTTGGTATCCATGACTTGGTAGATGGTGGTACCGCTAAGGCTGCTGAC
This sequence comes from uncultured bacterium, assembly GCA_947643145.1. GTDB lineage: Bacteria > Bacillota > Clostridia > Lachnospirales > Lachnospiraceae > Butyribacter. Next base: position 54,362 of record CANRVD010000009.1, read on the forward strand.
TACGTAGATGAAGCAACAGAAAAGGCAAATTATTACCATGCTACAGCCATGCTTCAGTACTTCGGTAAGGAAGGATATAATGTTCTTTCTGATGAGGACGTTAAGTTCTATGAAGATATGGTTGAGGAAAATAAGGGTGATAAATAAAAGTAAGTTATCATGACTCAGTAGGAGGGGCAAGGCAATACGCCTTGCCCCTTCTTATGTTATAGGAAAGTTCCTAAGATATGCAGTGTGAAGAACACTGGTTTTGCGTTCTTCTTAGGTTTGGCTTAGCTTTACTTGCTATGGTTCTTTCATGCGTTAGTGAAGCTTTAAACCTTTTATATGGAGGGAGATAAATGGTTAAGTTAATTATTAATGAGGAAAACAAGCAGGGAAAAATTGAACCAGAAGTATATGGTCATTTTTCAGAGCATCTTGGAAGATGTATTTATGAAGGAATTTATGTTGGTGAAAATTCAGAGATTCCAAATGTAAACGGAATGCGCACAGATGTTGTGGAAGCATTAAAGGAGTTGAAAGTACCGGTACTTCGATGGCCGGGCGGTTGTTTTGCAGATGAGTACCACTGGAAAGACGGAATCGGCCCAAAGGAAAACAGAAAGAGAATGATTAATACACACTGGGGTGGTGTCGTAGAGGATAACAGCTTTGGTACGCATGAATATATGGAACTGTGTCATCAGTTAGGATGTAAAACATATATTAATGGAAATCTGGGAAGCGGAACCGTACAGGAGATGTCAGAATGGGTAGAATATATGACATTTAACGGGGTATCTCCAATGGCTGATTTACGAAAAGAGAATGGCAGGGAAAAGCCATGGAAGGTTGATTTCTTTGGTGTAGGCAATGAAAACTGGGGCTGCGGTGGAAATATGACACCAGAATTTTATGCCAATGAATACCGCCGTTATCAGACGTATGTCAGGGACTATGATAAAAAGAAACCAATTAAAAAGGTGTGCTGTGGGGCAAATGTATCAGATTATTACTGGACAGAGGGGGTTCTTGAGACAGCTTTTGACCACGCAGAAAAGTTCCACGGTTTTATGGATTACTTATCCCTGCATTATTATGTTCATCCGGAAGGCTGGAAGATTAAGGGAAGTGCTACTGACTTTGATGAAGATGTATGGTACAAGACGTTAAGTAAGGCACTGTATATGGATGAACTGATTCGCCGTCATGGAGCGATTATGGACAGGTATGATCCGGGTAAGAAGATTGGTATGTGCGTAGATGAATGGGGCGCATGGTATACCAACGAGCCTGGAACGAATCCGGGATTTTTGTATCAGCAGAATACGGTTCGTGATGCGTTGATTGCCGGAATTACGTTAAATATCTTTAATAAGCACTGTGACAGAGTAAAAATAGCTGCCCTCGCACAGATGGTGAATGTATTGCAGGCGGTACTTCTGACAGAAGGAGAGAAGATGATAAAGACTCCTACCTATCATGTTATGCATATGTACCGTCACCATCAGGGAGCGGAGCTGTTAGAGAGTTCGATTACCGGTGTGGAAAAAATTGGCACGAAAAAGTGGATGGTTCCAAAGGTGACCGAGTCTGTTTCTCTGGGTGAGGATGGTATTATTACGGTTACAATGAATAATCTTTCAGCAGATTCCTCAGAGAAAGTTGAGATTCAGCTTGCAGGAGCGGGCTATCAGATAACAGAGGCGCGTGTTGTGACAAATAATGATATGCATGCCTATAATACGTTTGATGCACCAGAAGAGGTAATAGAAGCGGACTTTACGGATTATACAGCAACAGAAAATGGATTTACTGTTACATTGCCAAAGAACAGCGTTGTCGCTTTGCGGATGAAAAAGTAGGAATACAGCGTATGGCAACTATTTGTAAAAAGTGTCTCCTTCGGGAAATGGCAGAAGCCGACATGGCAATGATTACCAAATATAAGGAGGCAATTAAGGAAAATGACAGAGTAAGTGAAGAAGTTTATGAAGCAAGGCTGTCAGTCTGTAAATCCTGTGAATTTCTGAATGCAGGTACCTGCGGGGCCTGCGGCTGCTATGTGGAACTGCGGGCAGTCGCTAAAACAGGAAAGTGTCCGTATAAGAAATGGAAAAGTGGAATGTCTTGACATTCCACTGAAAAAAGCTAAGGAACTTTAGTTCCTTAGCTTTTTTGTTAGCGCACCGATTTTGATGGTGCTTTTTTCCTGCCTTATGGAAAAACGTTTGGTATGCCAATGTGAAGAACGCTGAAACAGCGTTCTTCTTAGGTTTAACTTAGTCTCCACTGCGCATGGTATTTTCGCGTTAGTGGAACTTTAACCCTTTTCTTATTTCTTGACCTTAACAGAAACATTTACTTTAAAGCTCTTATACTTAGCAGTAACTTTAGCAGTACCAGCTTTTTTCGCGGTTGCTTTTCCGGTCTTTTTATTGATGGAAAGGACAGATTTCTTAGAAGAGCTCCAGGTTAGAGGAGATGCCTTCAGTCCATAACCTTTTGCTTTAAAAGTAAAGGTTTTCTTTACCTTTAAGCTGGTCTTTTTCTTGGAAATCTGTAAGTATGCTTTCTTTACCGTAATTTTCTTTGTGATTTTCTGTGTCTTTCCTTCGCTGTTTGTAAGTGCAGCAGTAATGGTAGCAGTACCAGCCTTTTTCGCAGTTACTGTACCTGTGCTGTTTACAGAAGCGATGGAAGAGTTGGAAGAACTGTAAGCTGTATCGAAGGTGAATGTTGCATCACTTTCTATGGAAAGCTTTGCTGTCTTATCCTTGTCGCCGCCGAAATAGATTGTACTTCTGCTTGCCTTAAGGGAAAGGTTTGGATAGGAAGCTTTTTCGGCTTGATATTTTTCGGCAATTTCATCTGCGCTTAATGCGGCAGAATAGAATTCAATATTGTCAATACTTGTATTGACAACGTCTTCCGAGCCAAGTAATGTAGTGCCTCCAATGCGGATATCATCTATCATGGCAAGGAAATCAGAAACTAACACATCTGTTAAGCTGCCATTCTGTGAGGTTAATGGAGAACCATTCACATAGGTAGTAATACCAAAAGGAGTAACGGTAAAGGTGACAAGATTCCAGTTGCTTACATCTGGTGTAATTCCAACCATGCCATTGATACTTCCCTGATTGCTTAGTACTGAACCATAGCCTCCTACAAATAATCCAATGGCTGGAAGGTTACCGATACCCTTGGAAGATTTTGCTTCCAGAAGGAGGGAATCGTCAGCGGTTGAACTGCTGTGTTTTTCCCACATACTGATTGTAAAGCCGGAATTGCCTACATTCTTAAAAAGGTTAGAAGGCAGTGCCAGATAATTTTTGCCTTTTGTACCAGAAGTGCTTTTGATTGTCAGAACATTTCCCGCAAAAGAATCGTTTGTCACGGCTGCAGTACCATTTAATGTTGCTTCGGTTGTTTCTGCACCGCTTCCGGAAACCTTTTTATCAGATACGCTTTCAAAATCATAGCGGAAATCCGGTATTGGGTTTTTAGCAAGAACAGTCGTCGTATAAGTTTTTGTTTCAGATTCGCTTCCTCTTGTAAGAGTTGCAGTCAGAGTAACCTCTGTGTCTGCTTCTGGACGTGTTACCTTGCCATCATTCGCGATAATATTTGTGTCACTGGAACTCCAGCTAATCGTTGTAGAGTTGAGTCCTGCCGTTGGAAGGGTAAGCGCTCCGGTGGTCTTTTCGCTGATTCTAAGATCTGCATCCAGATTGCTGCCTGCGATGTCTAAGGCTTCCTTGTCAGTATAGGTATAAGCAGTCTTTCTGACACCCCATATCGTAGTATTGTTTGTACCAATAGCAGTAAAGGTCATAACCTTCTCTGTAGCTTCAGCATTGTTTGATTCGTTATGCTGCAGGAAGAAAACACCGCTGTAAGTTACCTTATCAATGACTGCGTTCATATAATAGGTGCCGTTTTTGGCTTCCCAGGTACCTTTTATGTCACCGGAAATTGTTCCGTCTGCATTTAATGTAATATTCTGGGCTTTCCTTACATTTGCCAGATCAGCATTTGTACCATGGTTGATAAATTCATAGTCACCTGTAATAGACGCTGTATCGTAACCCGATTCAGAAATCTCATCGCCTTTGTTCTCAAATACTGCTGTTACCGGCCAGCCTTCTTCATTCAGGAACTGCTGGTGTACACGTACCTGATGGATTTCTCCCCAGTTATCGAAACGGGTATGGTAGAATAAGTAACGTTGGCCGTCAGCATCGATAAAAGCAGAGTTATGCCCCGGTGCTTTATATCCTCTTGTCTGGCAGGAGAATTGGTGGTTACCCATTACCTTAATTCCGAGGCTGTTAGATTCTGTGGTGCTTTCATGTAATGCTTTATTGTCTGCAGCATCGTAATATGGCCCGTCAGGATTCTTGGAGCGGAACAGACGCATATTGTATCCGCCGTCTGCATTTAATGCATTGTTTGTTATGTAGAGGTAATAGTAGTCGCTCTCTTTATCATAAAGAATATAAGGAGCTTCACCAGAGTGATGATAACCGCCGGATATGCGTGTACCAAAGTATTCATCTACAACAAGGCCGTCTTCAGTAACAGAGTTCTGGCCGGGATGGATAACATAACCTGTCGCAGGATCAACCGATAATACGAATATACCGCCTGACCAGGAGCCGTAAGTCAACCAAAGTTTTCCGTCCTTGTCATAAAAAGCGGTCGGGTCAATCGCATTTGGCGCGTAGCGGGAATTATAAGAAGAATTATCAAACCAGCTGCTATTCAGTCCATCCTTTAATGTTCCGTCAGCAATTAATTCATCGATATTTGTCTTGTTGTAATCATAGGTTCCGCCTTTACCAAACCCGGAATAAATCAGTGTATCAACAAAAGTAAATGGTCCGGAAATGTCTTTTGATGTGGCAAAACAAACAACAGAACGGTTCCAGGTAGAGGTTGTACAGAAATACATCATATAGGCTCCGGTCGTACCGTCTGCGTTGACATATTCTTCATTCCAAAAGACATCAGGGGCCCAGACATGATATGTACCGTCATCTGTATCCTTTATGTCACCGGCCCATGCCAGAGGTTTTTTCAGGTTTTCAGTTACATTACCGAAAATGGAATTATTTTTTGTCTGAGAAGAATTTGGACCGGTTGCTGCAAGTATATCTGTACCAAAAGAAGTCCAGTTCACCAGATCCTTTGATTTGGCAGCCGAAGTATGGGAACCATATACATAATAATAACCGTCTTTGGCTTCCACAATCGACGGGTCATGTACGGAAACGCGTGCAGGCGAAACCGTTACGGTAGCTGCTTTCGCTGTATCTGTATTCATTGGGATGGTAACAGAGGTTGTTACCAATGCCAGTGTCAGAAGACAGGACGCAAGCTGCTTTGTGCTTTTTCTCATAAATCATACCTCCTAAAGATAATTGTGTCAGGATATGTCAGAATATCCTAATAATGCTACCATAAGGGTAGCATATTTGTGCAAATTTTACAATAGGCTACAGTAAGTGATGGGTTAATAAATTGTGAACAAATTGTAAATCTTTGTAAAATCTGTCTTTAATAAACATAACAGAAAGTCCAGCTAATAAATGTCAATAGGTAAATGAAAAATATTTTTCTTCTAAAAAA